>JAOPVF010000329.1 GCA_025963195.1 Mycobacterium sp.
GCCGATGACTCACGACACTAAAGCGTGTCGTCGAGCTGTCCGAGCCGTTCGGTCAGCCGCAGGTTCTCCGAGTAGTCGACCGGGCACGCGATGATCGACACGCCGTCGTCGGCGAGCGCGGTACGCAGGGTCGGCAGGAGCTCGTCGGCAGAGGAGATGCGGTAGCCCTTGGCGCCGAAACTCTCTGCGTACTTCACCACGTCGGGATTGGTGAACCCGACGTAGTAGTGATCACCGAGTTCGAGATCCATCTTCCATTCGATCAGGCCGTACCCGCCGTCCTCCCAGATCAGCACCACCAGCGGAATCCGCTCGCGGACCGCGGTCTCGATCTCCTGGCTGTTCATCAGGAAGGCGCCGTCGCCCATCACCGCGAGCACCTTCGACTCGGGTTGGGCCAGCTGCACCCCCAACGCTCCTGGCAGGGCGAAGGCCATGGTGGACAAGCCGTTCGAGATCAGGCAGGTATTGCGCTCGTAGGTCGGGTAGAGGCGGGCCATCCACATCTTGGCCGCTCCGGTGTCGACCAGCACCACGTCACTGCGGCCCAGTGCGGCCCTGGTGTCGGCGACGATCCGCTGCGGCGCAAGCGGAAAGCTCGAATCCCGTTGTCCACGGACGAATTCGTCGGCCAGCAGACCCGCCCCGGGGGCGGCGGCTTCGATGTCGAATCGGTGACCCACCATCGACGTCCGCACGGCGTCGAGGGACTCGCTGATGTTGCCGCTGATGCCGACGTCGACCGGGTAGTGCACGTCGACTTCGGCGGGGAAGCGATGGACGTGGATGATCCGCTTGTCGGAATTGGGGTTGATGCGAACGGGATCGAACTCCTGGAGCTCGTAGCCGACGGCGATGATCAGGTCGGCATCGTCGAAACCGAAGTTGACGTAGTCATGGCGCATGAAGCCGATCGTTCCCATGCTGTTGGGATGATCGTCGGGCATGACGCCCTTGCCGTGGAACGTGTTGGCGACCCGCACCCCAAGCTCCTCGGACAGCCGTACCAGCGCGGCGGTCGCGTCGGCGCGGGCAGCGCCGTGGCCCGCCAGGATGACCGGGCGCTTGGCCGAACGCAGGAGGTCGACGGCACGAACCACCTGACGTGGTGACGGCGCCTCGGGCTGAACCACGTTGCGGGGTAGAGGTTTGAGGTCGTAGTCGACCTCGTCGGCATCGATGTGCTCTGGCACAGCCAGATAGACCGCTGCCGGACGCTCGGTCTCCGCGAGCTTGAAGGCCTTGCGGAACATCTCCGGTATCGCCGCCGTCGTCGGGACGCCGTCGGACCAGCGGGTGATCGGGGCGAACATCGATACCAGATCGACGTACTGGTGGGACTCCTTGTATTCGCGGTCCTGCCCGACCTGCGCCGAAATCGCCACCAGTGGCGTGCTGTTGGTGGTCGCGTCGGCGACACCGAGCTGCATGTTGATGGCACCGGGTCCGAGCGTCGCCGACACCACCGCGGGACGGCCGGTCACCCTGCCGTACATCTCGGCCATGAACGCCGCGGCCTGCTCGTGGCGGGTCAGCACGTATCTGATCTGCGACGATCGGGCGAGCGCCTGGACGAAGTGGATGTTCTCCTCACCAGGGATGCCGAAGACCAGGGAAACGCCCTCTGCCTCAAGGCAGTCGACCATCAGTTCTGCAGCCGTGCTCATCGTCGTCCTCCGGCTCAGGCGCCCGGACGCTCCGGGGTATCGCCATCGTGGAACACCAGGCTATCGAACCGCCGGGGCCGTCTCGGAGCTACCCGCGCGCCGCCACACCACGGTGGCGTGCGTCGTCGCACCCGCGGAGTCGGTCGTCGTCGCCGACAACGTCAGGAGGTCTCCGTCCAGGCTTGCCTGCCGGAACTTGGTTGCGCCAACAGTTCCGGCATCATCGCGATGGTGACGTCGTGGTGCACGACCCCCACTGCCAAGCGCTCGCCGAGCGTGCCTTTCCAATCCGGCACGTCCGTCATGCGATCAGGTGGCTCAGCAGCACCGGCTCTGCGGGTTCGTCTCGGTGGCCGCATGCCGCATTCGCCAGTAGTCCCGCTCCGACATCACGGCCTCGCCGGGGTGGGTGCGGTTGCGGAGGTCGACGTAGCGCCGGTAGTGGTTGTCGCCCATCAATGATGCCGAGTACCAACTCAATTTGCGTGAGTACCAACCGATCTTGCGTGCGATGCTGGTAACGCTTCCCATTGCTTGGCCACCTCCTTCTCAGCGGTGGTCGGGATCAACCCCGACGGCGCGAAGATTCGGGACGGCGCGGGGTCGTCTTCGCTGAGCGGCCGTCCTCCGCCGCGGATCGCCTTCAACGCCACGGCGGCCCCGGTCACGACCACGATGCACACCAGCACGGCGAACACGATCGACAGCGTGCCCTGGATGAACGTGTTGCGGATGACCGCGTCGAGCTGGCCCACGTTCTTGGCCGCACCGAACGCCGTCTTCCCGGCGTCCTTGGCGTTGACGTACTGAGCGTGTTGGGACCAGTAACCCACCTTCGGGTCTCCGGAGAAGATCTTCTGCCACGACGCCGTCATCGTCACCACGAGATCCCACAACAGCGGAACACCGGGAATCCAGGCCCATTTCAGCAGACCGCGTTTGATCACCACCACGGTGACGACCGTCAGCGCGATTGCGGCAAGCAGCTGGTTGGCGATGCCGAATAGCGGGAACAGCGTGTTGATGCCGCCGAGCGGGTCGGTGACGCCCATCAGCAGGATGCTGCCCCACGCGGCGACCACGATGACGCTGCACGACCATGCGCCGATCCGCCAACTCGGATTGCGCAACTTCTTCAGTGGCCCACCGAGATTGGCAAGGCCGTCCGACAACATGAAGCGCGCTACGCGGGTGCCCGCGTCGACGGTGGTGAGGATGAACAACGCCTCGAACATGATCGCGAAGTGGTACCAGAACGCCTTAAGGCCCGCGCCGCCGAACACCTTGTGCAGCACCTCGGACATGCCGAACGCCAACGTCGGCGCACCGCCGGTGCGCGACACGATCGAACCCTCGCCGACGCTCTCGGCGGCGGCGGTGATCTCGGCACCGGTGATGGGCGACCCGGACAGCCCGAGACCGTTGACGTAGTCGGCTGCGGTCTGTGCCGTCGTCCCGGTCTGCGCCGTCGGCGCGTTGATGGCGAAGTACAGGTGCTGGTTGAGGATGGCGGCGGTGATGAGCGCCATGATCGCGACGAACGACTCGGTGAGCATGCCGCCGTAGCCGATCAGCCGCATCTGGCTTTCCTTCTCGAGCAGCTTGGGGGTGGTGCCCGAGGAGATCAGCGAGTGGAAACCGGATAGCGCGCCGCAGGCGATGGTGATGAACAGGAAGGGGAACAGCGAGCCCGCGAAGACCGGTCCCGTGCCGCTGGACGCGAACGACGAGACCGCAGGCGCCTCCATGATGGGCTGCGCCACCAGGATGCCGATGGCCAGCAGGATGATGGTGCCGACCTTCATGAACGTCGACAGGTAGTCCCGTGGCGCCAGCAGGAGCCACACCGGAAGCACCGACGCGGCCAGGCCGTAGAGGATGATGCACCAGGACAGAGTGACCTTCGACAGCGTGAACCAGTCGGCCCCCCATGCCGTTTCGGCCACCCAGCCGCCGGAGACCACTGCCAGTAGCAGCAGCGCTACACCGATCAGGGACACCTCGGACACCCGGCCGGGCCGCAGGAACCTCAGGTAGAACCCCATGAAGACGGCGATGGGAATGGTCATCGCGATCGAGAAGACGCCCCATGGGCTCTCGGCGAGTGCGTTGACGACGACCAACGCCAGCACGGCCAGCAGGATGACCATGATGACCAGCACGCCGACGATCGCAGCGACCCCTCCGGTGGTGCCCAGCTCGTCGCGCGCCATCTGCCCGAGTGAGCGGCCACGACGGCGCACCGAGATCGACAGCACCAGGAAGTCCTGAACGCAGCCGGCGACCACTGCGCCGACGATGATCCAGATGGTGCCGGGCAGGTAGCCCATCTGCATGGCCAGCACCGGACCAACCAGAGGGCCGGCCCCGGCGATGGCGGCGAAGTGGTGGCCGAACAACACCCGCCGGTCGGTCGGCATGTAGTCGGTGCCGTTCTCGAACACCTCGGCGGGCGTGGCGGCGTCGTCGCGCGGCTTGACGATCTTCATCTCGATGAGTCGCGCGTAGAACCGGTAGCCGATGAGGTAGGTGCAGACCGCCGCGATGACGAACCAGACCGCGTTCACCGTCTCACCGCGGAAGAACGCGATCATCGCCCAGGCAATCGCACCGAGGAGGGCGATGACGCCGAACACGATCTTGTGCTTCGTGGTGATCGGGGACCGGTCGATGATCGCCACGGGTGGCAGGTCGGGGTCCGTCCTGATGTAGGTGATGTCGCCGACGGTCTGCTCTGAGCGCTCTGCAGCGGTAGGACCAGAAGATGAAGCCATGGTCCGATCCTTTCATCGTGTGCGGCCGAGGTTGGCGAAACGGGCGCTTTTAGGTCAGCCTTGGATGCTCTCCGCGCGAGCTCGCAAACGGTAAGGTGCTGCGCAAGCAGACCACTAGCGCGGGCGGAAGCAGATGTCGCTGCGAAATTCATTCCGATGCGCTGACGCGGCACCGCATGGCCTCTGATCTCGTGGGCGGGCGCGCCGAGACTCGGGCGGTCATCGACTTCCTGGCCTGCGCGTCCACGCGGCCGTCGGCTCGCCTTCGCGGCTCACAACCCCAGCGCGCATCGGCGAACGACCTCGGCTAGAAGGCTCGCAGACGTCAATTCGAACGGCCCCACGGTTGACGTCGGTGCGGGTGGTGTGGCCATGGTTGCGCAGATGGCCGTGGGGTCAACCAGTCGCTCAGCGCTCGTACAGGGCGCGAACGGTGTCTACCGTGTCTGCGTCGGCGGGCCCCTTGTCGTCGCGGTAGCGCAGCACGCGGGCGAAGCGCAGCGCCATGCCCGCGGGGTAGCGGGTGGACGTCTGCACGCCATCGAGCGCGATTTCGACGACTTGCTCGGGTCTGACCTGGACCACATAACCGTCAGTGCCGTCGACCGCCAGCTCGGTGAAGCGTGCCGTCTGCCAGTCGAGAATTGCGTCCGTCATGCCCTTGAACGTCTTGCCCAACATCACGAATCCGCCGGTCTCCGGGTCGCGCGCGCCGAGGTGGATGTTGGAAAGCTTGCCGGTGCGCCTGCCCGAACCCCACTCCACCGCGAGCACGACGAGGTCGAGGGTGTGCACGGGTTTCACCTTGAGCCAGCCCGCACCGCGTCGGCCCGCCTCGTACGGCGCCGCAGGCGACTTCGCCATCACCCCTTCGTGTCCCGCGGCCAGCGTTGCGTCGAGGAACGCCGCCGCGGCCTCGCCGTTGGACGTGGTCAACCGGTCGACACGCTGCGTGGCAGGGACGATCGCGTCGAGGGCGGCGAGCCGGTCCGCCGCAGGCAGGTCCAGCAGATCGGTGCCGTCGAGGTGGAGCAGGTCGAAGAAGAACACCGAAAGGGGCTGCGCGGCACGGGCCGCCGCGACGTCGGCCGTCCGACCGAAGCGCGACGCCGTCACTTGGAACCGGTGCGGCCGCCGGTCGGGTCGAAGCGCGATGGCCTCGGCGTCGGCGATGAACTCCGTCGCAGGCAAGGCCAGCGCGGCCTCGACGACTTCTGGGAGTCGGGCCGTGATGTCGTCGAGGCTGCGGGTGTAGATGGACACGGCGTCGCCTGCCCGGTGGATCTGCACCCGCGCGCCGTCCAGCTTGGCCTCGAAGATGGCCGTCCCGCCGAGCTTTTCGAGGGCGTCGACCACTCCGGTCGCGGTCTGGGCAAGCATCGGCCCGACCGGGCGCCCGACCTTGAGCGTGAACTCGCTCAGTGCGGCCGCGCCGCCGGTCAACGCCGCCGCCGCGACGGCCGGGAGATCCCCGCCGAGCATCGCGGCGCGACGCACGTCGGCGGCGGGCAACTGGGCGGCCTTGGCGACCGCGTCGGCCATCACCCCGACGAGCGCGCCCTGGCGCAGTTCGCCGCCGAGCAGACGGCGCAGGAAGGTCTGCTCCACATCGGTGGCCGCGGCGAAGACGGAATTGACCAGCTCCGCGCGACGGGCCTGGGAACCCTTGCCCGCGACCGCACCGATTTCGGTGAACGTGGCGTCGACCCCGCGCACCGTCAGCGACGGTGCGTCCGAGGCTTCGGGCAGCGAGCGCAGCGCGGCCCATCCCACCCCGATCTGGCGCTGTGGCAGCTCGCCGGAGAGCCAGGCCACGATGACGGCGACCAGCGTCGGATCGGACTCGGCGGCGGCCTCCTTCAGCAGTTCGGCGATGCGGCCGATCTTGACCAACCGCGCCGACACGGAGCCGACGTCGGTGGAGGCGGAGGCGACGTCGATGAGTTGCACCCAACCAGCCTGGCACGGGGGTCGGACACCGCCGCGCCGATCGGAAGACCGGAACGACCGGACTGTGCGCAGACTCGGTGCTACTTTTCGCTGAGCGTTCGCCGAGCGACGGCGCCGGAGAGGGATTTGTCATGCCAGTAAGAAAGTCGGGAGTAGCGGCGCTCTTCGCTGCGACGTGCGCCACGCTCGCGATCGGTGCCGCACCGATGGCTGCGGCCGACGACGAGTGCGACCCCTCGGTGGCGGTCTGCGATTCGCCGGGGAACGTCGAAATCAACGACTCCCCACCGGCTTCCTCGGTCGACCAATACCCGTCCGACGACGAGTGGTACTTCAACCCCGCCGGCGGCGGGACGGCCCTGCAACCCAGCGGTGGGTCCCACTCGGGTGGGGGTGGCGGTGGCGGCGGTGGGCACCGCTAGGAGTCACCGCGGCTCTGGACCGCTTTCATCCCAAGGCTTTTCCGATATCTAGACGCTTAGGAGAACCATTCATGTCTTCAACCTCAGTCGCGCGGCGCGCGGCAGCAGCAGCGATCGGTGCCGGTGCGATCGCCGGCGTGATGTTCTTCGGTGGCGCGCCGTCGGCGCTGGCCGACCCGCCGCCGCCACCCCCGCTTGGCTGTTCGGCCGCCGATTTCGAGCAGGTCAAGGGTGACGTCTCGACTGCGACCGCGGGCTACTTCTTCACCCATCCCGACGTCAATGCGTTCTTCTCCACCCTCAAGGGACAGCCGCGAGATCAGGTCGAGAAGCAGGTGAAGGACTACTACGCGGCCAACCCGCAGGTGCAGGCCGAGATGGCCGGGGTCCGCCAGCCCATGCGCGACTTCAAGGCTCGCTGCCAGTAGCCCGAAGTCTCGGTCACCCCAGCAGGTCCGCGAGCACGGCTGCCTCCGCCCGTACGGCGGTAGCCTTCTCGGAATGTCCGCCGGCGTCCATCTGGTCGGCGGCCCCGAGACGTTCCTCTACCTCGGTGCGCAGCAGCGTCTGGATCTCGGCGTCGGTCAACGTGCGCCGGGGCACCTCGGCGGCGCCGAGACCGGCCACGCTGTCCGCGATGGCACCGGCGGCCGGGACGTCGACGTCGGGGGTCTCGGCGTTGTCGATGGCGCTCAGCGCGGACCGCAGCGCCGACACCCGGGTGGCGTCGCGATCCTTGCGGGCGGCCATGAGTTGCGCGCGAAGCGTCTGGCGCCAGTGGGCGGCGGGGTCGGTCATGGCTTCACGGTAGTTGCCTGCCGACCGTACCTAGGTCACTGCGAAGGACACCGTGTGCCAGCCGGCGGCGCCGTCGGGGATCACATCGGCTTGCTGCGACGTCTGCGTCGCACCGGAGTTGTCCGTCGCCCGCACGGCGATCTGGTGTGACCCCGTGTCGTTGGCCTGCCAGTCGAAGCTCCACAGCCGCCAGGTGTCGTCGGAGTAGCCCGCACCCAGCTGCGCGGGTTGCCATGGGCCGTCGTCGATTTGGACTTCGACGGCCTTGACGCCACGGGGCTGCGCCCACGCCACGCCACCGAACCGCACCCGACCGCGCGGGACGTCCGCGCCGCTGCGCGGCACGTCGATGCGTGACTCCGTCTTGATCGGGCCTCGCGGTGACCAGCCGAGCCGCGTCCAGTAGGCCTCTGCCCGATCGAAGCGGGTCGCTTCTAGGTCGACGATCCACTTGGTGGCCGAGACGTAGCCGTACAGCCCGGGTACCACCAAACGCGCCGGGTATCCGTGCTCGACCGGCAGCGGCTGGCCGTTCATCGTGATCGCCAGCAGTGAATCGCGGTCGTCGGTGAGCGCCTCGACGGGTGTGCCCGCGGTGAATCCGTCGGTGGACGTGGACATCACCATGTCGGCGTCGGGATGAACGCCCGCCGCCGCCAACAGATCCCGCACGCGGTACCCGGTCCACACCGCATTGGAGATCAGGTCGCCGCCAACGGGATTGGATACACAGGTGAGCGTCACCATCTTCTCGACGAGTTCGAACTTCGCCAGATCGCCGAAGCGGTAGGTGACCTCCCGGTCGACCATGCCGTGGATCTTCAACTGCCAGTCGTCGCGGCTGAGCTGAGGGACGCTCAACGCGGTATCGATGCGGTAGAAGTCCCCGTTGGCGGTGACGAAGCTGGGCAGGGCCACCCCGTCGGGCTGGACGTTGGCGGGGACCGGCCGAATGGGGTCCTTGATCGGAGGTGGCTTGAATGCCTCGCGGTCACCCGATACCGAATGGACATTGCGCGACAGCACCGCGCCAAGCACGCCGGACAGCACGCCGACACCGACGAAGCTCATCGCCGCCAGCGACAGCCTGCGGCCGGGATCGGCTGGCGCATCGGGCGTTTCGCCGACATCGGATCGGGGTGGCGCCACGTCGCGGTCGATGAACCGTTGCGACGCCAGGAACCGCAGCACGACGATGCCGCACGCCGCCCCGATCAGAGTCGGGACGACGTCGAACACCGATGCGCCCGCGCGGCTCAGTACGGCTGCCGAGCCCGCCACCGCGGCCAGCACGATGGCGAGGCTGCCGACCGGAACGCGTGACCGCTCCCACTGCGCGGCCACCGCGGCGACGGTGCCGATCACGATGAGCACCATCGCCGACAGGAACAACTTGTCGGCGGTGCCGAACGTCTGGATCGCCCATTCCTTGACCGGTCCCGGCGTCAGGTCGATCACCGATGAGCCGACGGCGGTGCGTGCATCGGCACTCGAACCGAACGGCACGGCAACCAGGGCGCTTACGCCGAGGGCGATCGCCGCGGCGGCGAGTCCGGCGAGCGGAGAGGTGCGCGACGTGGCCGTCGACGGGGGAGTGCGCGCGGTAACCGCCATGACGCCAAAGGTACCGACTCTGGGCCCCGAAATCCTTACCGTAGGGTGACGTCAACTGCACGTTACAGTTTGACCTCAAAGTGGAAAGCGAGCCAGATGGAGATCTCCGGGAGAAGGCCATCGACGAACTCGGCGGGCTGCACGTCATCGTGACCACCGCGGGCGGCGGCATCGCCGAACGGACCGTCAAGAAGGACGGGCCGCACGGCTTGGACTCGTTCCGCGCGACCATCGACCTCAATCTCATCGGCACTTTCAACATCAGCAGGCTGGCGGCGTGGCAGATGAGCAAGCAGGAGCCCGTCGACGACGACGCCGAAGAGCGCGGCGTCATCATCAACACCGCATCGATCGCCGCGTTCGAGGGGCAGATCGGGCAACTCGCCTACACCGCGTCGAAGGCCGCCATCGCCGGCATGTGCCTCACCATGGCGCGGGATCTCGGCAGCCTGGGCATCAGGGTGCTCGCCATCGCGCCGAGCCTGTTCGCCACCGGTCTCACCAAGGGCATTCCCGACGAGTTCGCGGTGGCGCTCACCAAGGACGCCGCGTTCCCGAAGCGCCTCGGCAAGCCCGAGGAGTACGCCAAGCTGGCGCTTGCGATCGTCGACAACCCGATGCTCAACGGTCAGTGCCTTCGCCTTGATGCCGGCCAGCGCTTCGCCCCCAAGTAATAGAGTGATTTCGGCACACTGGGTCGCGCTCAGCGCTACCCAGCGTGCACAAATCGCTGACTCGGGAGGCGCTCGTGGCGACCGTTGCAAGCAAACTCATCGCGGCGTTGGCGCGCAACGGCGTTCGCCGCGTCTACGGGTTACCGGGTGACAGCCTCAACGGGTTCACCGATGCCATCCGGCGCTCCGGCGACATCACCTGGGAGCACGTCCGGCACGAGGAGACGGCGGCGTTCGCCGCGGCCGCCGACGCCGCTCTGACCGGCGAGCTCGCGGTGTGTGCCGGCAGCTGCGGCCCCGGCAACCTGCACCTGATCAACGGATTGTTCGACGCGCAGCGCAGCCGGGTACCGGTGCTCGCCATCGCGGCGCACATCCCGCGGGCCGAGATCGGCTCGGAGTACTTCCAGGAGACCCATCCCCAGGACCTGTTCGGTGAGTGCAGCGTCTACTGCGAACTGGTCAGCACCCCGGAGATGGCGCCGCGCATCTTCGAAATGGCCATGCGGGCCGCGGTGGAGGAGAACGGGGTCGCCGTCGTCGTGGTGCCCGGCGAGATCTTCCTCGCCGCGACCGGCGAATCCGGCTGGCTGACACGGCCCATCGCGCCAACCCGGTCGGTGCTGCGGCCCGACGACGCGTCGCTGCGCCGGGCGGCGGACCTGCTCAACGCCGGCGAGAACGTCACCATCCTCGGCGGCGCGGGTGTGGCCGGTGCCCACGAAGCACTCGTCCGGCTGGCGGGCACGCTCAACGCTCCGATCGTGCACGCACTGCGCGGCAAGGAGTTCATCGAGTACGACAATCCGTTCGACGTCGGGATGACCGGGCTGCTGGGATTCGCGTCCGGGTACAAGGCCATCAAGGAGGCCGACGTCCTGCTGATGCTCGGCACCGACTTCCCGTACCAGCAGTTCTATCCCGATCACGCACGCGTCATCCAGGTCGACGTCCGGGGACGCAACCTGGGCAGGCGCACCCCCATCGACCTCGGCCTGCGCGGGACGGTGGCCGACACGCTGGCCGCGCTGCAGCCGCTGCTGGTGCAGAAGGACTCCCGGGCGCACCTCGACCGCTCGCTGCGGCACTACCGCAAGACGCGCAAATCGATGGACGCGTTGGCGGTCAACGACCGCGACAAGACTCCGATACGCCCCGAATACCTTGCCGGACTTGCCGATCGGTTGGCCGCCGACGATGCGGTGTTCACCGTCGACGTCGGCTCACCGGTCGTCTGGGCCGCGCGCTACCTGACCATGAACGGCAAGCGCCGGTTGGTCGGGTCGTTCAACCACGGCACCATGGCCTGCGCGCTGCCACACGCGATCGGCGCGCAGACGGCCCACCCGGGTCGCCAGGTGGTCGCCCTTGCCGGTGACGGCGGCCTGACGATGCTCTTCGGCGAGTTGATCACGCTGATCCAGAACCGGCTACCGGTCAAGGTGATCGTCTTCAACAACTCGTCGTTGAACTTCGTCGAGCTGGAGATGAAGGCGGCGGGCATCGTCAACTTCGGCACCGAGCTGGTCAATCCGAACTTTGCCGTCGTAGCACAGGCGATGGGCGCGTTCGGGAAGCGCGTCGAGCATGCCGGCGAGTTGCAGCAGGCGCTGTCCGACGCGTTCGCGTACGACGGCCCCGCGGTGGTCGACGTCGTCACGGCGCGCCAAGAGCTCTCGATCCCGCCCGCCATCACCGCTGAGCAGGCGAAGGGTTTCTCGCTCTACGCGAT
>JAOPVF010000351.1 GCA_025963195.1 Mycobacterium sp.
AGCTGGATGACGGAGAAACGCTCCGCGACCAACGCTGCGGCATCGGCAAAGGGCATGTCCCACAACGCCTTGCTGAATACCTCGACCTCGACGTCGCCGTGATATCCGGCCTTGCACACTGCGGCGGTGAGCCCGGACAAGTCGATGTGTCCTTCCCCCGTCACCCCGCGCGCCAGCAGGGCGTCCGGCGGTAGCGGCGTGATCCAATCGTTGACCTGATAGGACGCGATCCGCCCCGTGGCCCCCGCACGTGCGATCTGAGGTAGCACCTCGGGATCCCACCAGACGTGAAACGCGTCGATCACCACGCCCACCACGTCGGAGGGGAAGTCCTCTGCGATGTCGAGCGCTTGACCGAGTGTCGAGATCACGCCGCGGTCGGCCGCGTAGATCGGATGCATCGGCTCGATGGCGAGCACGACGCCCGCGGCCGCGGCATCGTCGGCGAGTACCGCGACCGCATCGCGCACACGCCCCCGAGCACCGGCGATGTCGGTGCTGCCCTGAGGAAGTCCACCGGCGACCAGGACGAGTACCGCCGCCGATCCCGGCGCCGCGGCTTGCGCCAGCACCGCAACCTCATAGATCGCGCGCCGATTGTCCTCGATCGACGCGCGCTGCTCGTTCGGGTCCTCTGCGGTGAAGAATCCGCCTCGGCACAGGCTCGACATGCGTAGACCGGAATCCTTGATGACCTCGGATGCGGTGGCCAAGCCAACGTCGTCGACCGACTCCCGCCACAACCCGATGGCCGGGATGCCTTCGGCCACGGTGATCTTGACGGCCTCGTGGAGGTCGGCGTGCTTGATGGTCGCCTGGTTCAGCGACATGCGCGGGTGCGCGGTCACGCCGACCGCTTCGCGCGTGACGCGGTGTCGATACCGTGTACGTGCAACAGATCGGTCCAGCGCTGCGCGGCCAACTCGGGGCGCTCGAGTGCGCGCGCCTCGTCGGCCAGCCGAACCAGCCGCGACAGGTGTGGCAAGCTGCGGCCCGAATGCAAGCCGCCGACCATGCTGAAGGCCGGCTGATACCCGTTGAGCCAGGCGAGGAATGCGACACCGGTCTTGTAGAAGGAGGTCGGCGCGGCGAACACCTCCCTGGACAGCGCCTGGGTGGGTTCGAGCAGCTGTCGGTACCGGCTCTCGTCGCCGTCGCCGAGTGCGGCCAGCGCCGCTGCGGCGACGGGTGCGCACGTGGCGAACGCACCCAGCAGCGCATCGGAGTGGTGCCGTCCGTCGCCCGCGATCAGGTCGACGTAGTTGAAGTCGTCACCGGTGAACACCCTGACGGATTCCGGAACCTCTGTGCGCAGGACGATTTCGGTGTGAGCGTCGAGCAAGCTGATCTTGATGCCTGAGACGGATTCGGCGTTGTCCTCGATGATGCGGCGCACCACGGCGCGCGCCGTGCCGACGTCGGTGGACCCGAAGTAGCCGTCGAGTTGGCCGTCGAACGCAGGCCCGAGCCAATGCAGGATCACCGGGCGGGTGGCGCGTGCGAGTACCGCGCCGTACACGCGTTCGTAGTCTTGCGGCGAGCGTGCCGCGCGCGCCAGATGTCGGCTTGCCATCAGCACCACGTCGGCCTCGTTGTCCTCGGCGAACTCCAACTGGTGCAGATAGGCCGTCACCACCTCGTCCAGCGAGATCGCCTCGTCGCCAATGTCATCGGTGTTGACACCCACCACCAGCTTGCCGCCGACACCCTTGGCTTCGGCTGCCGATCGTTTGATGAGTTCGCGGATGGCCGTGGAATCGAGCCCCATGTTGCGCTGTGCGGTGTCCATGGCATCGGCGACGCCAAGACCACACGACCAGAGGTGGTGGCGAAAGGCGAGGGTGGCATCCCAGTCGAGGTCCGCGGGCGCACCGGGGACGTTCTCGGCGGCGACGCGAGGCACGACGTGCGCGGCCGCATACGCCACCCGCGACGCCGAGGCACCAGGAGCCGGTGCGCTTACCGGAACTCCGGTCAGCCGATGCTCGTAGACCTCGCCGTCGCCGTCCAGCAGTGCTACCGACGTCATCGCGCGCCGGCCTCGACCATCGCCACCGTTGGCCGAACACTCAATTCGTCGAGTGTCACCCGCTGTCCCGTGCGGGCGCTTTGCAACGCGGCATCGGCAAGGCGCACCCCGCGGGCGCCCGACAGGAAGTCGAACGGGTGTGACGCATCTTCGACGACGTGGCGGATGAACTGCTCCCACTGCAGCTTGAATCCATTCTCGACGGGTGCGTTGTCCGGTACGGCAGACCAGTCGGTGGAGTAGTCGTGCGGGTCGGCGATGTCGGGATTCCACACCGGCTTCGGCGTGTTCGCCCGGTGTTGGGACTTGCAGGAGAACAGACCTGCGACCGCGCTGCCGTGCGTGCCGTCGACCTGGAACTCGACCAGTTCGTCACGGTTCACCCGGACCGCCCAGCTCGAGTTGATCTGTGCCACGACGCCGCCGGCGAGTTGGAAGATCCCGTAGGCGGCGTCGTCCGCGGTCGCGGGGTAGGGACGGCCGAGTTCGTCGACGCGGGCGGGGATGTGCGTGGCGGTCTGGGCGTAGACGGACTCGACCGTTCCGAAGAGGTGCTCGAGCACGTAGTTCCAGTGCGGGAACATGTCGAGCACGATTCCGCCACCGTCCTCAGCGCGGTAGTTCCAGCTTGGCCGTTGCGCGTCCTGCCAGTCACCTTCGAAGACCCAGTAGCCGAATTCGCCACGGACGGAAAGGATCCGTCCGAAGAATCCGGAGTCGATCAGGCGCTTCAGCTTGATCAGGCCGGGCAGATAGATCTTGTCGTGCACGACGCCGTTCTTGATTCCGGCGTCGCGGGCCCTGACCGCCAAGTCCACGGCATCCGCGACGGTTTCGGCAGTCGGCTTCTCGCTGTAGATGGCCTTGCCTGCGTCGATGGCCTTGCGGATCGCAGTGACCCGGGCATTGGTCACCAGGAAGTCGGCATAGATCGTCCACCTGGGGTCCTGCAGGCACGCGTCGAGGTCGGTGGAGATGTTCTCGATGCCGTGGCGGGCCGCCACTTCCGACAGCTTGCCGATGTCGCGTCCGACCAGGATGGGCTCGACCTGGACTCGCGTACGGCCATCCGACAGCAGGACGCCTCCTTGCTCGCGGATGGGCAGGATCGACCGGGTGAGGTGCTGACGGTAGCCCATCCGTCCGGTCGCGCCGTTCATGATGATTCCGACGGTGGTCGCTGGTGGCATCTTGGGCTCCTCGGCAGCAATGCTCGGCATACTATGGGAAAGCGCTTACCATCAGAGCATAGGCCAGCCGCGGAGGCAAGCGCTTACCGTGGTGCCTGCGTCGACCGGCGACACGACGAGATTGCGCCGGTGCCGGGCACGGGTTGGCGATAGTCTTAGCTGGACGAGGAGGCACACAGGTGGGTGATGGGGGAGTCACGCTGCAGGACGTGGCCGAACGTGCCGGGCTTTCCCTCGCGACCGCGTCTCGGGTGCTGAACGGGAGCAACCGATCGGTCGGGGAGCAGACCGCGGCGCGAATCCGCCGTGTCGCCGACGAACTGGGCTACGTGTCGAATGGTCCGGCACAGGCGTTGGCCCGATCGGCGACGGCGGTCGTCGGCCTGGTGGTCCACGAGGTGGACGATCCATACTTCGCATCCATCGCCTCCGGCGCGATGGTGGTTGCCGCCGAACAGAATCTGCTGACGACGCTGGCGTGCACCTTTCACGACCCCGTGCGCGAGGTTCAGTACGTCCAGCGGATGCAGGCACAGCGGGTTCGTGCACTGTTGTTGGCAGGCAGCGGGACGGTCGCGGCCGAGCATCGGGACGCGCTCCACAATGCCTTGGCCAGCTTCGAACGTGGCGGTGGCCGCGTCGCCTTGATCAGCGAGCACGACCTGCCCTATCCCAGTGTGCTGCCTGCCAATGCGAGCGGCGCGGCGCACGTGGCGCGACATCTGCACGACCTCGGTCACCGCAACGTCGGCATCGTCACGGGGCCGCCGTCGCTCATCACCGTCCGGGATCGTCTCTCGGGATTCAGCAAGGCGTGGGCAGCGCTGGGCCACGACGTCGACACTCTGCCGATCGTCGACGGAGGGTTCAGCCGTGCCGGCGGTTACTCCGCGATGCTGGAGTTGGCCCGAAGGCAGCCTCAGGTGACCGCGGTGTTCGCGCTCAACGATCTGATGGCGGTCGGCGTGATGGCCGCGCTCACCGAGGTCTTCGAATGCCATGTGCCCGAGGATGTCTCGGTCATAGGATTCGACGATCTGTGGATCGCCAAGGATCTGCGTACACCGCTGACCACCGTGCGCCTGCCGCTCGAGGAGATGGGGGCCAGTGCGATGCAACTGGTGCTCGATCA
>JAOPVF010000367.1 GCA_025963195.1 Mycobacterium sp.
GGTGATGGCCATCGGCGGGTTCTCCGGCTCGGACCCCGTCCCGACCTTGAGCCAATTCCAGCAGTACGTAGCCAACCATCAGGTCACCTACTTCATCGCGCCGGACGACCAGCACGGCGGACCTGGCGGGTTCGGCGGCAAGCAGCACTCGGACATCGGCAACTGGGTCGCAGCAACCTTCGCACCGATCAAGGTCGGCTCCGACACCGTCTACGACCTCAGCACGCCCGCGCACTAGGGGCGCCGCTCCCAGCCTGGTCCGAGGTGGTCACCAGCTTGACCGCCTACGGTGCCGGGCATGGTGACTGGTGCTGGCGTGATCGCTCCCCTCGGTGTCGAAATCGCGTTCCTGGTTGCGAGCGTCGCCGCCGCCGTCTTCGCTGCGATCGTCTCGATGGAGAAGCACCGCAGCCAGTTCATGTGGGCGATCATCAGCTTCTTCGCCACGTTCGTCGTGGCCAGTGCAGTCCACGCCGTGCTCTGAGATCAGGCGTGCGCGACGGTTCAGTGCGAAGGGGTGCCGATCTGTCCGGCTAGCCACGGCAACGCATCGGAAAACGCGTAGGCGGCGAACTGCCATGTGTGGAAGGTCGCGATGGTGTGCACCGAGCACGAGATGTTCACCTTGGCAGCGGCGTCGCACAGGTCTTGGGCGGCGCCGACCTGGTCTTCGGCGCCGTTGCGGAATTCGTCGTGACCACCCAAGCCCAGAGCGTTCGCCGGCTGGGGCGGCGGCTGAAACCCGCCGGGATGTAGCTTCTTCATCTGCTCGTCCGAGACCTTCGGGGTGTCCTCGAACCAGCCCGACACGCCGACGTAGGGGCCGTGTTTGGCCATCACGGTGGTCGGGTCGTTGGCGGCCCACTGCGCGGCGTCGCCACCGTAGAGGCGGTCGATGGTCTGCTGCTTCGTGCCCGCGATCGGTCCGTGGTCGCCGGCGATGTCTTCGAATACGTGGAACAGCTCGGGATGGGTCACGGTGAGATCGACCGCGCAGGTACCGCCCATGGACCACCCGACGATGCCCCAGTTGGCGGGGTCGGGGGAGCCCCCGAACTCGGAGATCACGTAAGGGCGTACGTCTTTGGTGAGATGGTCGGCCGCGTCACCCCGTGGCCCGTTGACGCATTCGGTGTCGTTGTTGAAGCTGCCGCCCGAGTCGACGAAGACGAAGATCGGCGCCTGGCCGCCGTGGGCTTGGGCGTAGCCGTCGATGGTCGGCTTGATGTTGCCGCTGCGCATCCAGTCCGCCGGAGTGTTGAACTCACCGCCGATCATCATCACCACCGGCAGTCGCGGTGGCGTGTCACCGGAAAACCATGCGGGCGGTAGGTACACGTATTCGCTGCGGTGCTTGAAACCGCTTGCGGTGTCTGGGATGTCGACCTCGACCAGCTTGCCGTTCGATGGGTGGGTGCCTCGGAGCCCGGGCAGACTGCTCGCGTCGACCTGATCGGGCAGCGGGCCGGCCGTCAGACCGCCCCATGCGGCCTGCACGGTCGGGTAGTAGCCGACCCATTGATTCAGCGCCATCAACGCGGCGAACAACGACAACGGGATGGCGAGCATCGACAGGGTGCGTCGCCGCCACCCGGTGCCGCGCCAGCCGAGTGCGGCCACCGCGACCGTGCCGACGAAGACACCGACCCATATCCACAGCGTCAGCGGCGCCGGGTCCGAGGCAAGCCCTTCGGAGTTCGTGTACAGCCGTGCCCCCAGTGCGCCGAGGATCGCGATGAGAACGCTCACGGGAACCCAGACCAGGCGCCAACGTTTGGTCCGCCAACCTACGACGGCCACCAGGGCGACGACGGTGACGATCTCAACTGTGAGTGGAAACCATCCGCCGAGCAATGAGACGCCGCCAGTGAAGGCATGAAAGTCCGGCGGCGGCAATTGCGGTGCGGGTGTGGGTGCCGGCGACGGAGCCGGCGGAGGATTGAGCGGCAACCCGAACACGGTGCTTGCGGTTTCCCTTCTCGCCCAGACGATCCGGGCCCGATGCGTCGATGCCGCGGGCCGCCACCACGGTAGAGCCGTCCCGGTCGCGCGCGCACTTGCCGCAGGTCGTGGCGTTTCTTCGGCTCGCTACGGGGCACACAGGTAACCACGAGGCACCAGCTGCTCGTCCTGTTTGCGGGCGTTCGATTTCGTGATGTCCAGTGGGCCGAGCGTGCCAGGCCGACCGACATGGTGTATCTCGGTGAGCGTGTCCGCGTTGGTGCGGACTTCATCGGCGGAGTCGACGGCTTCTTCTGGGCGGA
Organism: Mycobacterium sp.; assembly: GCA_025963195.1. Classification (GTDB taxonomy): domain Bacteria; phylum Actinomycetota; class Actinomycetes; order Mycobacteriales; family Mycobacteriaceae; genus Mycobacterium. Next base: position 2,265 of record JAOPVF010000367.1, read on the forward strand.
TCACGGTTCGACGGGCGAAGTCCGTCTCGGCGAAACGATGTCGATGTCTTGGCCGGTAGCTCGTACCGCCATCGTGCCTGCCACCGCGTGAATCTGGGCCAGGTCGGTGTCGACGAAGGGTGAATGTGGAACTACGGCAGTGCATTGGCGTCAGTGAAGAGATACTGACGGAGTGTGGTGAGAAACCCATCCATGCGGTCGTTCGGGCGGCCGCCGCGATGGTCATCAAGAACCCGTGGCTGGGGCGCAGCACCCGCGGGGAGCTCCGCAAGGAGATTGAAGCTGATGCGCCTGATGTCGCCTTCTTGCTCTCGCAGTATCTGATCGATCTACTCGGCGGTGTTGATCGCATCACCTCGTTCGGCAAGGGGGCGATCGTTGGGGTGCATGGCGAACGCGAACACGGTGCGGCATTCCAGCACACCGCGTTCTTCGGGAACCTCCTTCGGGAACGCTTGGACGCTACCCAGATCATCAACTCCACCGACATCCGCGGGCCAGAAGGAACGCTGCTGTCCGTGCCGATGGGCCACAAGAACATGGGGGGCCGTCGCGACTACTTCGAGTCGATGCCCGTGTGGGTCGAGTTCGCTCCCCACCCGGACGAGCTCGTCGTCATCGCGGTGGGCAGCACGGGCCCCCGGCCCAATGCGAGGATCGGGGACCGCACCACCGACCCGGAGGTCCGGCTCGACCAGTACACGTCTCATCCGCTCTTTCTCCGGGGAGGTAGCTAGATGCTGCGTACGATCCAAAGCAACATCGACGATCGCTACGATGGCCAATCCCCTTTCGCCGACTCATTCGTCCGTAGCGTCACGGTGTTCGCCGTCGGTTCACCCGATGCCGGGGGTGCCGCAGAGGTACGGGAGCGACTCCGCGCCCGAGCCATTTACTTGCTGAACACCACGGTGACGGCCGAAGCCGAAGCGCACTTCGCGGGCGGATCGGATGGGCTGTCGGTGGGGGAGCCGTTCGGAGTGGGCCTGGACGACGGTGCCGAACCCCACCGTGTTCGCGTCGTCGACGGCCCACTGGAGGATGAGGCAATCGTCGCCGTTCGGGTGCTCGGTTGGCGGACCTGGACCCCTTGAAGCTGCGACGCGCTAGCCCTTTTCGCAGGTGAATTGGCAGACGTCGGTGAAGCCCTTGCGGAACAGATCGGCACAGCCGGTCAGGTAGCGCAGGTATTTGTCGTAGATCTCGCGCGAGGTGA
>JAOPVF010000090.1 GCA_025963195.1 Mycobacterium sp.
GCCTTCCGTACGAACCACTCTCGCAGCTGGGTGCGGTGATCATGGCCGACCAGCGCGATGGGTTCGTAGCGCAGCCTGGCACCCGCCTCGATGAACCGCCAGCACAGATCGACGTCCTCGCCCGACTTCAGCGTCTCGTCGAACCCGCCTACGTCGTTCAGCGCCGTGCGACGGCAGATGATGGCCGCGCTGGGCACATACGACACGCTCCCATACGGAACCACCGGCGCCTCCCGGTGCCCGAGGTCCAGCGAGGACCGGACCGCCTCGTAGCGGGCCACCAGGTTCTCCGGCTCCTGTAGGCCAACGATGCGCGGCGCCACCAGGGCGACGGTGGGATCGCAGAAGTGTCCGAGCAGCGCCTCGAGCCAGCCTCGGCGGGGCACCACGTCGGAGTCCAGAAACGCGACGAAGTCGGTCTCACACGCGGCCAGCCCGGTGTTGCGGGCGGCCGACGGGCCCTTGCTCCTGGCGTGCCGGAGTACCATGACGTTGCAGTACGTGCCGTCGAAGTCCTCGGACCGGACGGGCAGAACGGAGCCGTCGTCCACCACCACGATGCGCATTCCGCGCAGTGCACGGACCAATCGCGTCAGGCCGAATGCGTTGTCGCGCACCGGAATTATGACGGTCACGTCACGATGGGATGGCCCGCTCGCAGGCCGCGGATGGGCCACGGTGGCATCGAGCAGCGTGCGTGCCAGCTGCGCGCTCTGTGCGTCGTGCACCTCGAGTCGACCATCGGCGAGCATCGTCTGCGCCGAGGGCGCCAATCGGAGCAGCCGCGTGGGCGACCCGCCTAGGAGCGCAGCACCTGCCCCGAGCACCTTGACTCGCCTGTCCACTTGCACGGCGAACCCGTCGGGTAGTCGTGGTCCGTTCACCTCAGCATCCCCCCGCCGTTCGGACTCCAAGTCTCGATCCGACGAACGCTAGTGTCCACCATCTCAGCGAACAACCGCTCCCCATCGGCGGCCGACGCGGTGGTCGGATCCCCCAACACCCCGACGGGGCTCACGGCGGCGATGCCGCCGCGACGCATCGGGCCGATCAGCTCTGCCAGCGGCGCCGCGTTGCCCGGCGCGCATTCGTCGGTCCACACGTCTTCTGGCGAAATATGTAGCAAAACAGACGTTTCAGTATGGCCGGCATGTGCGTCTCCGTCCGAGACCGCGCACGGACACCAGGCGGCGTCACGGCCCTCCTCGCGCAACACCGCGGTGGCTTCAGCAACGGCTTGCACGTTCCCGCCGTGGCCGTTGACGAATACCAGCCGGGACGCCCACCGACAGGCGGACCGACCGTACTCGATCAGCAGAAGCCGCAGGGCAGCGGTACCGATCGACACCGTGCCAGGGAATCCCTCGTGCTCGCCACTGGCGCCGTATGCGACCGCAGGCGCAACCATCCAGTCTCCTGCGAGGCGACCGGCGGCCGTCCTGGCAACGGCGGTCGCGATTCGCGTGTCGGTGTCCAACGGCAAATGCGGCCCGTGCTGCTCAGTGGAACCTAGCGGGATAATCAACGCGGGCGACAGGTTACGCAGCTGTCTCGTCGTCGAGTTCCCGAGTTCGCTGGGGAAGGCCACCCGCCGATGGTAAGCCGAATTCACCTGGTGTGCGCCAATTGTTGGCGTATGCGCTGCGGGAGATTTCGGATTCCGTCAATCAAGGCCCGGCGGACCACCACGTCAGCCACGCCTGCCACGCCTGTACCACGCCATTTCGGGCACCCTGCCGCCGGCAGATCAGGCGCCCCGGCCACCGGGCACGCCGAGCACCCGAGCGAAGTCGTCGGGCACCAGAATGTCATCCGCCGACAGGTCGTGGATCGACGCCTTCCCCAGGCCGCGCAGTGCCGAGTCTATGCCCCCACTCAAGATGTCGAGAACGTTCTCCACACCGGCCTGCCCGTTGGCCGCAAGACCCCACAAGTAGGCCCGTCCGATCATGACCGCGCGAGCGCCAAGTGCCAGTGCCTTTATGACATCGCTGCCCCGACGGATGCCGCCGTCCAGCAAAACCTCGACCTGATCTCCGACCGCATCGGCGATCGCGGGCAGGCAGCGGATCGCCGCCGGGGTGCCATCCAGGTTGTTGCCGCCGTGATTGGACACCGTGATCGCCGAAACACCGGCATCCACAGCGCGTTTGGCGTCATCGACGCGGACCATGCCCTTGAGCAGGAAGGGACCGCCCCACTGTTCGCGCAGCCAGGCGATGTCCTCCCAGGTCGGTGGTGGCGTGCCCATCCACTGGCCATAGGCCTCGAAGAACGTCGGGCCTGGCTCACCGCGCTTGCCCTGATTGGGAACCCGCAGGTCCGGCGGGCGGAGCTGCTTGCCGAAGCTCCACAGCCACCTCGGCTTGGTGAGCACCTCGGGCGACATCCGCAGCGTCGTCTTCAGGTCCATCCGCTCGGGGATCTTGGGACTGCCCCAGTCGCGGCCGTGCGAGAAACTCCAGTCGGTCGTCGCGATCAGGCCAACCGCGCCCGCGTCCTTGGCGCGCTGCACCCGCTCGGCGATTTCGTCGCGGCTCCCCAGCCAGTAGATCTGGAAGAAGATCTTGTCGTTGACTGCGGTGACTTCCTCCATCGGTTTGCTGGCGAAGGACGACAGCCCCATGGCGGTACCCCGTGCCGCCGCCGCGCGTGCGACCGCCACCTCACCGTCCGGGTGCACTGCCTGCACGCCCGTCGGCGAGATGATGACGGGCAGCGAAATATCTTGCCCCATAACTGTTGTCGCCATCTCGCGCTTCTCCGTCGCGCCGATCACGTGCGGGGCGAAGCCCAGCTGTGCGAACGCCTCGACGTTGTCGGAGACCGACACGCCCTTCTCGCTCGCGGAGATCAACGAGGAGTAGGCGGACTTGGGCAGCCGCTTCTTCGCGCGCTGTTGGGCGATGGCTACGGTTTCGAACCAGGTATCGCGGGCCATGATCAGACGGGACTTTCGTTGCAAAATTTCTTGGGGGGAACCGTGAGCAGGGTCAGCGAGATGGGCCCTGACGGCGTCTTGCGCTTTCCGCTGCGGGAATGGTCGACGCTGGACTTGGGCTTCTCCCGCTCGCGGGCCAGGGCCGGTTCGCCGTAGCCCTGCACGCACTCGGGGTCCGGGCCGTCCAGCGGCAGACCGGTGAAGAACTTGGCAGCCATGCAGCCACCGCGGCAGGCGTCGTAGTGCCCGCAGCCACCGCAAGCACCGGCCGACTGCGGCTCACGCAACTCGCGGAACAACGTCGAATTCTGCCAGACGTCCTGGAAACCATTGCTCGACAAGATGTTTCCGGCCAGGAACTTGTCGTGGATCGCGAACGGGCAGGCGTACACGTCGCCAATGGGGTCGATCAGGCACACCACCCGGCCCGCGCCGCAGAGGTTCAGGCCTGCCAACGCACCTGGCTCGCCGAGGCCGGACAGGTGGAAGAACGAGTCGCCGGTGAGCACCCGCTCACCGTGTGAAACCAGCCAGTCGTAGAGCTCGACCTGCTGGGCGGGCGTCGGGTGCAGTTCATCCCAGACGTCGGCGCCACGGCCAGACGGACGCAACCGGGTGATGCGCAGGGTGGCTCCGTACCGATCCGCCAACGCCTTGAACTCGTCGAGTTGGCCGACGTTGTGGCGCGTGACCACGACGGAGATCTTCGCGTCCTTGAACCCTGCCGCGGCGAGGTTCTCCAGCGCACGGACCGCCATCGCGAACGAGCCGGGGCCACGCACCGCGTCGTTGACTTCGGCCGTCGCGCCGTCGAGCGAGATCTGGACGTCCACGTAGTCGCTGGCGGCCAGCTTGGCCGCGACCTCCTGGTTGATCCGCACCCCATTGGTGGAGAACTTCACGCCGACGTGATGGGCCGTCGCATAGTCGACGAGTTCCCAGAAGTCCGGTCGCACAGTCGGTTCGCCGCCGCCGATGTTCACGTAGAACACCTGCATGCGTTCGAGCTCGTCGATGATGTCCTTGCACTGCTCGGTGCTCAGCTCGCGCGGATCGCGCTTGCCCGAGGAGGACAGGCAGTGCACGCACGACAGGTTGCAGGCGTAGGTGAGCTCCCACGTCAGGCAGATCGGTGCGTCGAGGCCGAGTTCGAATTGGTCGACCAGGCGGGGTACGGGCCGCTCGGTCGCGGCGGGTGCGGTCATTGGGTCACGCTTCCTTCTTTGCAGACCAGCATCTTGGATGCGGCCAGAACACTCAGTGCGTGCAGGTACGGCGCCTGCTGCTGATCGCCGATGCCGGCCGCCCGGAGCGCCGTGATGGCGTCGGGCTGTTCGTCGAGCGACTTCACCACGTCGACGATGGTCCGATTCTTCAAGAACGAAAGCTTGCGGGTCCCAAAGTGATACAGCAGTGCCCCGAACGGCTCGGGGCGCACCGACACCTGGTGGTGCAACCGCCAGCCCAGGCCGGGGTCGAACGCCAGCGCGTCAGCAGGCGCCGTCACGTCAGTAGACCCCGCACATGCCGTCGATCGACACCTCTTCGACGAGCGTCTCGGTGACGAGCTCGGCCTGGGTCTCTGCCTGCTGATTCGGCTCCATGGTGGTTCACCTTTCGTATCGTGGGTCTCGACAAGTGTGACCTGTGTCGCACACAATATGGCATCGAGTGCCTAAATGGAAGGGTGACTTCATGCTGGGTGATCAGGGCAGGCGCAGCCGCCCCGGCCCCCGCGTGGGCAGACGACGCTCGACCACCCAGGACCACATCACCGACGTCGCCCTCGACCTCTTCGCCAGCAGGGGCTTCGACGAGGTGAGCGTCGACGACGTCGCGAACGCCGCAGGGATCGCCCGTCGCACCCTGTTCCGCTACTACTCCTCGAAGAACGCCATCCCGTGGGGCGACTTCGATGCCTACCTCGACCACATGCGCGACCTGCTCGACGCGATGCCACAGGACGTCGCGGTCAGCGACGCGCTGCGCTCGGCTCTGTTGGCATTCAACAGCTTTGACGAGGCCGAGACGGCCATCCACCGCAAGCGCATGCGGCTCATCCTCGAGACGGCCGCATTGCAGGCGTACTCGATGACCATGTACGCGGGCTGGCGAGGCGTGGTGGCCGCGTACGTCGCGCGCCGCATCGGCGCCAAGGCCGAGGACCTGGTCCCCCAGACCGTCGCCTGGACGATGCTCGGCGTCGCGCTGTCGGCGTACGGCCACTGGCTGGCCGACGAGTCGCAGCCATTGCCCCGTGCGCTGGGCGACGCGTTCGACACCGTCAGCGACGGCCTGACAGGACTCGGTCGCGAAAAGATCTGAATTCGGGCGTCGGAGTTCGACCCGCAACGGCGACGATGAGGGTGTGAGCGCCGAACCGGATCCCCAGAGGGCCCCGCGCGCGCTGCTGGAGCTGTACGACGAGGCTCTGCCGGACGTGTACGGGTACTTCATCCGACGGTGCCCCGACCGCCACACGGCCGAGGACCTGACCTCGGAGACCTTCCTGGCGGCGATGGACGCCGCCAGGAGGTGGGGCGAGCGAAGCGACGGGGGAAATACGGGGGCATCGTCGCCATTGACCCTGCCGTGGCTGATCGGGGTGGCGCGGCACAAGCTGGCCGATCACTACAGACGGCGCCACGACCGGTTCAGCGTGCCCGTGGCCGAATTACCCGAACCGGTCGAGCCCGCGGATCACTGGGATGCCGAACTCGACCGCATCGTCGCCGAGAGCGTGCTGGCCAGGTTGGGCGAACAACACCGCACCGTGCTGGCGCTGCGCTACCTGGACGACTGCTCGGTGGCCGAGTGCGCCGAGCTGATCGGCAGAACCGTGCACGCCACCGAGGCCCTGCTGGTAAGGGCAAGGCGCGCGTTCAGATCGCAATATCCGGGACAGGAAGGAGGCACGCCATGAACAACGACCAGGACCCGCTGAGCGTGCTGCGCGGCGCCGACCTTCCGGTGCAACCCGATCCGGCGTTCGCGGCACGACTGCGCGCGCGCCTGGAATCCGCCGTGAATTTCTTTGAGGCACATCCGAATCTAACCGAAGGAGTTGACATGAGCGGCACCGATAGCGCCATCGCCGAACTGAACGAGACGAGCTCACCGGCCGTTGCGCCCGTCGCACCCCGCTCTGCTGCCGTGCCCTATCTGGCCGTCGACGGAGCCGCCGACGCGATCGCCTGGTACGTCGATGCGCTGGGCGCGGTGGTGGTCGGCGAACCGATCGTGATGGACGACGGCCGCACCGGACACGCGGAGCTTGCGATCGGCGGAGGCGTGTTTTACCTCGCCGACGAATACCCCGAATTGGGCCTGAAAGCGCCTGCCCCGCAGGCGACGTCGGTGAGCCTGATGCTGCACGTGCCCGATACCGACGCGACGCTGGAGCGAGCCCGCGGACGCGGCGCCGAGGTGCAGCGGGAGCCCTATGAGAACTACGGGTCGCGCAACGCCACCATCGTCGACCCGTTCGGGCATCGCTGGATGCTCAGCGGGCCGGCCACCGGAGCGGCGACGCCGATTCAGCACGGCGACGTGGGCTACGTGTCGGTGTGGACGCCGGACGCCGATCGCGCGGCAGCGTTCTACGGTCACGTCCTCGGCTGGACCTACGATCCCGTCACCCACCAGGTGACCAACACCAAACAGCACATCGGGCTGTTCAGCGTTCCCGGTCCGGGGACCCTGTTCTGCTGCTACGCGGTCGCCGACCTCGACGGCGCCAGGCAATCGATCCTGGCCGGCGGCGGAACGGTCGACGAAGTCCAGGTGTTCGACTTCGGCGAGGTACTCGGTGCGACGGACGCGCAGGGAATGAACTTTGCGGTGTTCCAACCGGTCGCCGGCGAGCCCCGTCCTGATCTCAACGGCGCTGGGCCTGGCGAACTTTCGTACATCACGCATGAGGTCATCGACTCAGCCGCGTTCAAGGAGTTCTACAGCCGAGTGTTGTTCTGGACGTTCGAGCCGGGTCGCATCGACGACGGCTGGGGTGTGCAGTCGCCGCACCCGATGTCGGGGATCGCGGGCGGTAGCACGCAGCAGGTGACGGTGCCGATGTGGACCGTCAGCGACGTCGAGGCCGCGGTCGCACGCGTCATCGAGGCGGGCGGCACCGTGATCGAGGACCCGTCGCAGCAGTCCTACGGCACGTCAGCGCAGTGCGCCGACGACCAGGGCAGCCGGTTCTACCTCGGCCAGTTCTAGCCCCCTAGCCCTCCCTACCCGCGCGGCCCGCGCGGTTTGGGCACGCGCAGTTGCGGCGACCGCAACTGCGCGTGCACGAATCGCTAGGGGGTGGGGAGGACGTCGGCGATCGGCACGGCGTTGGCGATCTTGCTGCGCGCCTTCATGACCTTGCCGGGCATGCCACCGCCGACAACTCCCACGACGGCTCCGTCGCGCTCGTAGAAGGCCAGGAACTTGCGGCCGTCGTCCTCGACGATGTGCACCACGTCGTCGGCCTCCGGCTCGCCGAGGCACTGGATCTTGACGTCGTACTGGTCGCTCCAGAAGTAGGGCACCACGACGGTGGTTGGCGCGTCGCCGCCGAGCATCGTGGGCACGATGGTCCTGGCCTGGTCGGCGACGTTGCTCCAATGCTCTACGCGCACTTGATGTCCCGAAGCGTCCTGCCATGACGCCACGTCACCGATGGCCCAGACGTTGGGTGCCGAAGTGCGGCCCGCGGCATCACAGACCACGCCGTTGTCGACCTCGATGCCGCTGCCATCGAGCCAGTCGGTGGACGGCCGCGAGCCGATGCCCACCACCACGATGTCCGCGTCGAGCTCGGTGCCATCGGACAGGACCACCTTCTCGACGTGACCGGCGCCGGCGACACCCGCGACCCCGACCCCGCAGCGCACGTCGACGCCCTCGGCTCGGTGCAGCCGGGCCACCAGATCACCGATCCGTCGACCAAGCACCGACGCCAGCGGGGACGGCTGAGGTTCGACCAAGGTCACCTCGACGCCGAGCTTGCGCAGGCTCGCGGCCACCTCGCAGCCGATGAATCCCGCGCCGACGACCACGGCGCGCTTGGCCGAGCCTGCGTGCCTGCGCAGGGCGAGGCTCTCGTCGAAGGTGCGCAGCACACGGATGCCCTCGAGGTCGGGGAGAGAGGGAATCCGCCTGGGCACCAGGCCCGTTGCGATCACCAGCTCGTCGTAACCGATCACGTCGCCGTTGGCGAGTGTGACCGTCTGCGCTGCGGTGTCCAGCTTCGTCGCACCCGACCCCAGCAGCAACGTGATGTCGTTCTCGTCATAGAACTCGGCGGGCTTGAGCGCGACGTCGTCGGTCTCCGCGCGCAGCACTTCCTTCGACAGCGGCGGCCGGTCGTAAGGCAGGTGATCCTCGTCGCTGACGATCGTGATCGGCCCGGCGTACTCGGCGCGACGCAGCTGTTCGGCCGTCCGCGATGCGGCGAGGCCTCCACCAACGATGACGATGCCGCCACTAGTAGTCACGTGGGCTTTCTTACACGATGGGCTCCGCGAGACGTCCGCCTACCCTGCAATCAGGGGCGCGTGCGCTCGATGATGTTCGACAACACGACGATGCTCTCGCTGCGCTCGATGTCCGCGCTCGAGCGGATGCGCTCCAGCGCCTCCTCCAGGTGCCGCATGTCGTGGGCGAGGACGTGCAGGATCGCGTCAGCCGTTCCGGTCACGGTGGCAGCGCTGACGACCTCCGGGATGTCGACCCACGCGCGCCGCAGCTCGTCGGGCGCAATCGTGCCGTGGCAGTACACCTGTACGTACGCCTCGGTGGTCCACCCGATGGCGTTGCGGTCGACGACGGTGGTGAAGCCGCGGATGACGCCGGTGTCGAGCATCCGGTCGACGCGCCGTTTGACGGCAGGCGCGGACAGGTTCACCCGCTGTCCGATCTCGGCGAACGTCGCCCTGGCGTGCTCCCCCAACTCGGCAAGAATCAGCTCGTCGGTGTCGTCAAGACGGTCCAAGAGGCCACACTCCCGTCGCTACGCAATGGATCACCGCAATGATACGTCTGACGCAACAGATCGAGCACCATTACGCAATGAGTGGCGATTGATTGCGTCAGCGGGCGGCAATATCGTTGATTACATGACGATCTCACAGGTTGCCGGCACCGTTTCCCCTGCGAGCCCCCAATCAGATGTCGCCGCAAAGGAGCAGCGCACCAGAATCCCCCGTGTCCGGCACTACGCCATGACCGCTCCCACGTTCTTCACCGTCGAGTACGCCATCAACCCGTGGATGGACACCGAGACGCCGGTCGACGCCGATCTCGCCATCCGGCAGTGGGAGGTTCTTCGTCACACCTACGAGTCACTTGGCCACACCGTCGAACTGGTCGAACCGGTGGCCGGACTTCCGGACATGGTCTACGCCGCCAACGGAGGCCTGATCGTCGGTGGCAACGCCGTGGTCGCCCGCTTCGCCCATCCCCAGCGCGAAGGCGAAGCGGCCGCGTACGCCGAGTGGATGTCCGCGCACGGTTTCGAGCCACTGCACACCAGGCACACCAACGAGGGCCAGGGCGATCTGCTGGTCGTCGGTTCGATCGTGTTGGCGGGATACGGTTTTCGGACCGATCGGCGGGCGCACGACGAGATCGCCGAGATGATCGGCATGCCGCTGGTCAGCCTCGAGCTCGTCGACCCCCGCTTCTATCACCTCGACACGGCGCTCGCGGTGCTCGACGACGACACCATCGCGTACTACCCGACGGCATTCAGCGAGCCATCGCGGGCCCGGCTGCAGGAGCTCTTCCCCGACGCCATCGAGGTGGCCAGCGCCGACGCGTACGTCCTCGGCCTCAACGTGGTTTCGGACGGACTGCACGTGTTCCATCCCGCGGCGGCGGTCGGTTTCGCCGCGCAACTGGCCGACGCCGGCTTCGAGCCGATCGGCATCGACCTGTCCGAACTGCTGAAGGGCGGCGGATCCATCAAATGCTGCACGCTGGAGGTGCATTCGTGACCATTCTCGATACCGTGACCACACGGACCGGCAAGGCCACCGAGGCCGCGATAGCGGTCGACGATCAGTACGCAGCACACAACTACTCCCCGTTACCCGTCGTCGCCGCCTCCGCCGAGGGCGTCTGGATCACCGACGTCGACGGCAGGCGATACCTGGATTGCCTTGCCGCGTACTCGGCGGTGAACTTCGGGCATCGTCATCCGGAGATCACCGCGACGGCGCACGCTCAACTCGACGCCGTCACCCTGGTCAGCCGCGCCTTCCACTCCGACCGCCTCGGCCCGTTCTGTGCGGCATTGGCACAGCTGTGCGGCAAGGACATGGTGTTGCCGATGAACAGCGGCGCGGAAGCCGTCGAGAGTGGCATCAAGGTCGCTCGCAAGTGGGGCACCGACGTCAAGGGCGTTCCTGCCGGCGAGTCCAACATCATCGTGGCGCACAACAATTTTCATGGCCGCACCACGACCATCATCAGCTTCTCCGACGATGAGACCGCACGCCGCGGCTTCGGTCCGTACACACCGGGCTTCCGTGCGGTGCCGTTCGGTGACGCCGACGCACTGGCCGCCGCGATCGACGAGAACACCGACGCCGTCCTGCTCGAGCCGATCCAGGGCGAGGCAGGCATCATCGTCCCGCCGGAGGACTACCTGCCCCGCGTGCGCGGGCTGTGCACGGAGCGCAACGTGCTGATGATCGCCGATGAGATCCAGGCGGGCCTGGCCCGCACCGGAAAGACCTTCGCGTGCGACCACTGGGGCGTGGTCCCCGACATGTACCTCCTCGGCAAGGCGCTCGGCGGCGGAATCGTTCCGCTCTCCGCCGTGGTGGCCGACCGGGACGTCCTCGGCGTGCTGCATCCCGGTGAGCACGGCTCGACCTTCGGCGGCAACCCGCTGGCGGCGGCGATCGGAACGACCGTGGTGGCGATGCTCGCCACGGGCGACTTCCAGTCGCGCTCAACCGAACTCGGAGGACACCTGCATCGGCGACTGAGCGACCTGATCGGTCATGGCGTGCTCGCGGTTCGCGGTCGCGGACTGTGGGCGGGGGTGGACCTCGATCCGAAACTCGGCACGGGCAAGCACGTCAGCCTGTTGCTGGCCGAGCGAGGCGTGCTGGTCAAGGACACCCACGGCTCCACGCTTCGCTTCGCCCCGCCACTGGTCATCACCGAATCGGAGATCGACTGGGCCGTTGATCGCTTCGCTGCCGTCCTTGCAGATCAGGACTAGGTTCGACCCACCCCGCGTTCGACTCACTCCGCACCCGCGCACTGCTAGGAGGCACCACGATGGCAGCACCTTCGACCACGGTCAGCATGACCGAACAAATGCTGCGGCGGCGCCCAGTCGTCGGGGCATCGGTCGCGCACGGTGCCTCCGAGGGCCTCAAGCGCACGATCGGCGTGTTCCAGCTGACGATGTTCGGCGTCGGAGCCACCGTCGGCACCGGCATCTTCTTCGTCCTGCAGGACGCGGTGCCGATCGCGGGCCCATCGGTAGTCGTTTCCTTCATCGTGGCAGGCATCGCCGCGGGGCTGGCAGCCATCTGCTACGCCGAAATGGCCTCTGCCGTACCGGTTTCCGGGTCGACGTACTCGTATGCGTACACCACTCTCGGCGAGTTCGTCGCCATGGGCGTCGCGGCGTGTCTGCTGCTCGAATACGGCGTATCCACCGCCGCAGTAGCCGTGGGCTGGAGCCAGTACCTGAACAAGCTATTCGCCAACATCTTCAACGGGTGGCAGCTGCCGGACCAGATCATCGCGGCGCCGTGGGACGAGGTCGCCGAAGGCCACGTCCAGGGCTGGATCAATCTGCCCGCCGTCGTTCTGGTGGTGCTGTGCGCGCTGCTGCTGATCCGCGGTGCCAGTGAGTCGGCGGTGGTGAACACCGTCATGGTCTGCATCAAGCTGGGCGTGCTGGGACTCTTCGCGGTCATCGCGTTCACCGCATTCAACGCCGACCACTTCGCGAACTTCGCGCCGTTCGGCGTCGCGGCGATAGGGGCGGCGGCCGGCACGATCTTCTTCTCCTTCATCGGTTTGGACGCGGTATCCACCGCGGGCGACGAAGTGAAGGATCCGCAAAAGACCATGCCGCGGGCCATCATTGCGGCTCTGCTGATCGTGACCGGCGTCTACGTACTGGTGGCCATCGCGGCGATCGGCGCCCAGAAGTGGGAGATGTTCGACGGTCAGGCGGCCGGGCTGGCGCAGATCCTCGACGACGTCACCGGATCCACGGGGTGGAGCACGGTGCTCGCCGCGGGTGCGGTGATCTCGATCTTCTCGGTCACCCTCGTGACGATGTACGGCCAGACCCGCATCCTGTTCGCGATGGGGCGCGACGGCCTGCTGCCTGCGATGTTCGCCAAGGTCAATCCCAAGAGCATGACGCCGGTCAACAACACCATCATCGTCGCCGTCGTGGTGAGCCTGCTTGCCGCCTTCGTCCCGTTGGACAAGCTCATCGACATGGTCTCGATCGGTACGTTGACGGCCTTCATCGTGGTGTCGATCGGCGTCCTCATCCTGCGGGTGCGCGAACCCGACCTGCCGCGCGGATTCAAGGTGCCCTTCTATCCCGTCACGCCCGTGCTCTCGGTCCTGGCCTGCCTCTACATCCTGCTCAGCCTGCACTGGTACACCTGGATCGCGTTCAGCGCATGGGTATTGGTGGTGTGGGCGTTCTACATGCTGTGGGGCAGACACCACAGTGCGCTCAACGATGGCGGTGACGGCATCATCGCCTCCGTCGCACCGGGCATCGAGGACGTGGAGATCGTGACGCCCAAGGACGACGCGCCGTGACGGTCATCGTCGGGTACCTCGCGGGGAAGGCGGGCATCTCCGCGCTGCACCTCGGCGTGGAGGCCGCCCGCACGCTCAAGACGTCACTCGCCGTCGTCACGGTGGTGCCCAAGCCGTGGACGACGGTGTCGCCGGCTCGCATCGACGCCGAGTACGCGCAGTACGCCGACAAGCTGGCGGCCAACTCGGCGGTTCAGGCCAAGGCGTGCGTCGCGAAGCTCGACCCCGACCTCGAGGTCAGCTTCCACAAGTACGCGCACCGTTCAGCGCCGGGCGGGTTGCTCGACGCCGTCGAGGAGCTGAAAGCCGAGGCGCTCGTTCTGGGTTCGGCCGCAGACGGCAGCCTCGGGCAGGTGGTGGTGGGATCGACCGCCGACCGACTGTTGCACTCGTCGCCGGTGCCCCTGGCGATCTGCCCGCGCGGCTACCGCGGATCGAAGACCCACGGGCTCACCAGGATCACGGCCGCGTATCCAGGAACCGAGGAGTCGCTTCACGTCGTGGAACGCGTCTCCGCGCTGGCCGCGCAGCTCGAGGTCCCGATGCGGGTCATCACGTTCGCGGTGCGCGGACGCACCATGTATCCGCCGGAGGTCGGGCTCAACGCCGAGGACACTCTGCTGGCGTCATGGGCGTCGCAAGCCCGGGAGGCGTTGGCGCGGTTGAAGTCCGACGGTGTCGTCGGCGACGACGTGGTCTTGCAGGTGGTCACCGGCAACGGCTGGGATCAGGCACTCGACGCCGCGGAGTGGGATGACGGAGAACTGCTCGCCATCGGCACCTCGCCACAGGGTGCGGTCGCACGAGTGTTCCTGGGCTCCAAGGGCACCAAGATCATTCGGCACAGCCCGGTGCCGGTGCTGGTACTGCCGAATTAATCCCCCGGTCGCTGCGCTCCTGCCCGCCGAACACCTCGTCGAGGAAGTCGACGAGGCTGGCCCACGCGCGCCGGTAGGTCGTCTCGTCGTACTGGATCCCGCGCTCGGGAGCGTTGGCGAATGTCGCCATGAACGCGTGCATCGCATGCCCGTAGGCGTGCAACTGCCAATCGGCCCGGCGCTCGGTGAGTTCGGCCGCCAGCGCCACGACGTCCTCCGGCGGCGCGAAGGGATCCTCCCACCCGTGATACACGGCGACCTTGGGGTGGATGGGCGCAGCCGAAGGTTCCGACAACGGCGTCAGAAGGCCGTGGAAGGCGCCGACTGCCCGCAGCCGGACACCGTGCCGGGCAGCGTCGAGCACGCATAGACCACCGAAACAGAATCCAATGGCCGCCACGGCATCGTCGTCGATGGCAGGAAGCGCCCGGATGGTGTCCACGACGCCGATGATCCTGTCCCGCAAGGCGCTTCGGTCCTCGAGGAACGCCTCCATCGCGGCGGCGCATGCGTCCGGCCCGACCTCCGTTGCGGCGCGGCCGAAGAGGTCGACGGCAACCGCCTTGTAGCCAAGGCCGGCGAGCATGTGGCAGAACTCGACCTGCGCCTCGCTGCGGCCCTCCATGCCGTGGAACACGAGCACGGTCGGTGCGTTCGCACGCTCGCCGGACACCAGCACTCCGTCGAAGTCGAGTCCGGCGTATTCGTAGTCGAAGGGAAGTGTCGTCAGTGTGGCCATGGCGCGACCGTACCCACGGTTGACCCGTCGGCGATACGCCGTTCGCTCTGCGCTTAGTACTTGGCGGTCCCTCGGTCGACCGCGATCTGGGAACCCGAGATCGTCGCCGAGCCATCACTGGCCAGCCAAGCCACCACGTCCGAAACCTCTTCGGGCGCCATGAATTCCTGCAGGCCCTTCTTGCCGTCGTGGTTGACGGGCTTGTACGGCATCGGGGCGAAGCTGTGCAGGAAGGCCGGCCACTTTCCGAAGACCTCCATCATGGCCTCCTTCTCGACCATCGGTGTGTCGATCGAGTACGGGTGAATCGAGTTAACCCGAATCCCGAACTCCCCCACCTCGATCGCCAACGCGTTGGTGATCGCGACGAGGCCGTGCTTGGACGCCGAGTAGTGTCCGTTGCCCGGTGTGGCCTTCGTTCCTGCCGACGAACTCACGATGATGATCGACCCACCGTTGCCCGCTTCGATCATCGCGGGCACGGCGGCACGGACGGTGCGCCACGTGCCGTTGAGGTTGACGTCGATGACGCTGTCCCACTGTTCCTCGGACATCTCGAACAACCGGCCCCAACTGAGGATGCCTGCGTTGGCGACGACGACGTCGAGCCTGCCGAACTGCTCGATGGCGTCGGCGATCACCTGCTGCTGTGCGGCGAGATCCCGAATGTCGACCTCGCGGGCGAGCACCTTGCGGCCGGTCGCCTCGACCAATCGCACCGTCTCCGCCAGGTCCTCCGCCGTGGGCATCGGATAGGTGACGGTGTCCGTGACGGGGCGGCAGACGTCGATGGCGACGATGTCGGCGCCCTCGGAAGCCAGGCGCACGGCGTGCGCCCGCCCCTGGCCGCGCGCGGCACCGGTGATGTAAGCCACCCGTCCTTCGAGAGTTCCTGCCATCGCCCATTCCTTTCGTCCGCCCGCGCCAAGGCTAGCAGTCAAACTGGAACGTGTTCTAGTAGGTCCCGTCGGGTGATCGGGCGGCCCGTTCGGCGCCAGGAATCAGAGGTCGGAGATGATCTGATGTCGTTTGCTCGTGTACTCCGCATCGGAGA
>JAOPVF010000377.1 GCA_025963195.1 Mycobacterium sp.
GGTGAAAGCAGTTCGCCTCGAGCCGTTTTCGACGTCGCCGCTGAGCACTGACGGCAGCGCGCAGAGCAGCACGAGTACCGGCGCGAACATCAGAAGCGATGGGCGCAGCCACGAGGCCAACCGATAGAGCACGGCCAGGATCACTAGTACGAAGGCGTCGAGTCTGCTCAGTTTCACCAGCCGTGCGAACTCGATCACTGCGACCGCTGCCAGTGCGGCGGCCAGCACCGCGGTGGCGCCCTTGCCGATCCAGAATGGGATGCCGACGACCATGGCGATTCAGCACCCACGTCGTCCACTTCCGGATCAACTCCCGCCTGCGTGACACCAGCACCGCGATACCGCCGATCGCCAGGATCGACATCGTGACCCACATGTAGAACACGGATCGGCCGTACAGGTGAACGTGAAGAGGACCCCGATCGACGTCGAGGGCCATCCGCTGGTCGAGGTGAAGCAACCACAGGTACTGGTCGACGACCATCAACAGCCTCCCGACAATCTGCGGTTCAGGAAAAGATAAGCCGTACTGCCAGATCCAGGAACGGTTTATCGTGAGTCGGTGGAGGGGACGCCATTTGGCCGCTACCAGCTGATCGAGTTGTTGGGCCGGGGCGGGATGGGCGAGGTGTGGCGCGCCCATGACACCGAGCTCGACCGGGTGGTGGCCTTGAAGATGCTGCTCCCGCACTTCACCCAAGACGCCGAGTTCGAGAAGCGGTTCCGCCGCGAAGCGCGCGCCGCCGCCCGCCTCGACGATCCTCACGTCGTTCCGATTCACGACGTCGGTGAGATCGACGGCAGGCTGTACGTCACCATGCGGCTGATCAACGGGGTCGACCTGCACACCCTGTTGAACGACGGACCGTTGGAGGCCGGACGCGCGGTGTACATCGTCGAGCAGGTCGCATCGGCGCTCAACTGCGCGCATCAAGCCGGGCTGGTGCACCGCGACGTCAAGCCGTCCAACATTCTGTTGGCACACAACGACTCTGCCTACCTCATTGACTTCGGCATCGCCCATGCAGCAGGTGAAACCGGGCTCACCTCAGTCGGTTCCACCCTCGGCACGTGGTCCTACATGGCCCCGAACGATTCGGCCACGGCGAGATCGGACCCGGCTGCGACGTGTACGCCCTCGCCTGCGTGCTCTACGAATGCCTGACCGGCGAGCTGCCGTTCCCCGGCACCACGCTCGAGCAGATCGCGGTGGGCCACATGGTGATGCCGCCACCCAAACCCTCCGAGGACTGTGACACCGTCCCGACCGCGCTGGATGACGTGATCGCCACCGGGCTGGCCAAGAAGCCGACCGATCGCTACCACAGCACCATCGAAATGGCCTCCGCGGCGCGACACGCGATCACGACGCAGATCGGCCCCAACCCACCGGTTCCGACCGATCCGGCGCAGACCGTCCGACGCCAAGTCGTCTCGGGCGAATCGACGACCGAGGCCACGCAGTTCGGCGCTCCTCTCCCGCCGCCAGGCAAGCGGCTTCGTGGCGTCCTGATCGGGGCACTCGCTGGCGTCGCCGTGCTGATCGCCGGCGCCGTCTTCGGGGGTATATGGCTGACCCGGGACCATGGCCCAGCACCATCGTCGCCGAGCGATACCCCTACCGCGGCACCGGCAATGCCGCCCTTCACCGGGATCTACCGGGCCGACTTCAGCGCGACGACCCTCGTGGACGGCCAAACGGTCGAAGGCGCTGAGCCGATGACGGCTAGGTGGGGGTGCGCTCGGCGTGCCGCCCGGACGGGTGCGTGGCGACGGCTCTACGCCTCAGCGGCGAGGGCCCCGCGGTATCGAGCCTGGTGTTCGACGAGGTCGACGGGCGCTGGACGGCCGTCGGCCTCGGCTCGGATCAGTGCCACGATGCCCCCGTCGAAGTCTGGGACGCCTTCACCCTGGAACCGCGTCCCGACGGCACCCTCACCGGTGAGTACAGCGGGACAAGCAGCGATGGTTGCTCGGGAAAGGGCACCGTGACCTTCGCCCGCACCGGAAGCGTCGAGGACAACACCGTTCCCGACCCGGCCACCCTGCCGCCGAGGCTGGTGTCGCCTGCCGAGGCGCTGCACGGCCACTACCACCTCACCCGCAACTTCTCGAACGGCGCCCCACAGCAGGATCTGCTGTATGCCGTCACGACCGACTGCCTTCGCGGTGGCGACCGGTGCATGAGCTATTTCCACGCACCGTCGGATTTCCGGCCGCTGATATCCAGCGACGGGAAGTGGACCTCCGACCTCGAGTTCGACGGCAAGTGCCCGCCGCCCGGAGGACCAACGCACCTGAAGTACACCGCGCAGTTTCCGATGCCCGAGCCACGGCAGGACCCGATCACGCTGCTCATCTGGAACGGGCGCCAGGAGCAGACGGGGAACTGCGCTGCCAGCACAGCGGTCACCGAACCCTTCACCCGCACAGTAGATTAGCTGCGGTGATGTTGGGCGTGCCGCGCGACCCTTGCGCGGTTGCCGCAGATCGCCGAGCACCACTCCCTGCGATGGGTCTTCAAGAAGAAGTAGGCGCATGCGGGCCCCTTCATGGGCTGGCTCTACCACGTCATGCCCGTGTACACGTTCTCCGCGGTTCTCGGGGTACTCGAGTTGACGTCAGCCGTGCTGCTGGCGGTCAAGCCCATCGCACCGAGGGTGTCGATGGTGGGGAGCCTGATCGCGGTGCTGCTGTTCGTATCCTCAAAGACATTCCGCTTCTGGGTATTTCACTCTGGGCACTGGTAGACGCCGCCCGCGCCGCATCCCGTCGCGACGGCGGCGCCGCTACGCCAGCTTCGCCTCGATGAGCAGATAGGGCTGATGCAACCGTTGGGCGCGGCTCAGATCAGTTGAAGTCACAACCGGGGTTCGGGGCGCTGTCGGAGGTCGGAGCACCTGCGGGGTCGACGTAGGTGACTTCGAGGACCAGCGGCGTGGTGCCGAGGTTTCGCGCGATGTGCACGTGGTCGGGGCCGGTGGGGTCGGTGATCGGATCGCCCGCCTGATAGACCCCGTCTTGGCTGCAGTCGGCCGCGAAGTGCGTGAGAGTCCCGGTCTTCATCACGCCGTAGATCTCGCCGCGGTGGGTATGCCAGCCGGTGCTTCCACCTGGTGCGATGGTGATGTCGGAAACGATGTAGTCCTTGCCGTCCACGGTCTGTTTGGACAGCGTCACGGCGGAAACGCCCGTCGGCGGGGTGGCGTGAGCGCTCGCCGGTGTCATCGCGGCCAGCGCGATGACGGCTCCGAGCGCGGTCCACGCGACTCGTGCAGGGCCTCGCATCACTCGTCCTCCAAGTCGATCGAGCCAGGACCACCGATATGCCTTACTGGGTCGCATGCCTTACCCTACGTGGCGTTGGCGACTCCGAGTGCGCTGCAGTCGGTTTCGAAGATCGCGCTCGACGCGCGGGCGGCCCGGGTGGTGAGATCGATCGCCAACGGGTGCGCATGCGCCACTATCGTCACGCCCGCGTGTCCCCGGCATGGTGGACGACTGCAGCAGCCTGAGAAAGTTCTTCAGCCCTGCTCAAACCACGACCTCCCTGCGAAGCGTGGCCGATGGCGTGGAGTCATCCGGCAGGGCGCGCTACTCCACCCGCCTCTACTTTCCGGCGCTGCAGATCGACTCCGTCGAGGGGGAAGTGGACGCAACCAATCACCGTGGTCTGGGTCGGTACGTCGTCCGTCACCTCCACCCGATCACGCATTGCTGCTGGATCTGCGGGCCGTGGACTTCTTCGGCGCGCAGGGGTTTTCCGCGCTCTACTACATCAGCGTGCGCTGCACCCGGTTCGACGTCGACTGGGCCGTCGCAGGTGGCCGCGATGTCGAACGCCTGCTGCCCATCGTCGATCCCGAGCACCTCCTACCCCTGGCCGACGACTTCGACTCGGCGTGCCAACACCTCGAGCACCTCGTGTGCCGCCGTTACCCGCTGCCAGGGGCGATGCCCGTCAGCACAGAGACTTGGGCGACGATCGCACGCGACTGCCCTGTTCGCGTTGAGCGAGCAGTACCTTGTCGCACGCAGATCGCAGGTCCCTAGTCAGGTCGCGGGCGACTGCTGGCAGTTCTGAGCCAAGCTCCTCAGCGAGGACTCGGAGCTTGACGTTGTTGGTCTGCGAGATCCATTTGAGCAACTCAAAGGCTTGATCGGCGTCGAGATCGTAGATGACCATCATCATGCCCACGGTTTGCTGAATGATTGCGCGCCGCTCGATGATCTCGGTAACCGCTTTGGTGATTCGTTGCTGCTCGTCGCCGTCCCGGGCCGCATTAACGCCATCCGTCGCGCTCATCTGCCCTCCCTCCAAGGACAACTCGTTCCGCGTTGCCTCAAGTTGCGGAGGGCGTACTTCAGCGCTCGTCTGCGAGCATCCCTGCCGGGGTCTGGGGCAACAATGCTTAGGCCAACTGTCTACCCACTGGCGAATTGAGTCAATCCGTGCGAACCGTCGAGCGAACGTCATGCGAGGTTTTCCGCGCAGCCGGTTTGGCCAACGGCCCAGGTGGTACGCAGTTGAATGACCAACGACGTGGAGAAGCGATGGCATGATCCGGCGACGGCCCGGGCGGCGATGGTCTACGTGGCCATCGTCGTCGCCCTGGCCGCAGGAGCGGGCGCGGGGTTTCTGCTGTTCGGCCGTGGAACGCCCGCATGGGCGTGGTTGATTCCACTGATTCTCTTCGCCGGAGGCCTAGGGGCGTTTGGCAAGACCTACCAAGTCTGGCGGACCCGCGGAACCTGGCCGATCTGGCACGGCGCTGGATGGTTCCTGCTCACGCTGATGTTGGTCAGCCTCGCACTCCCCGGGGCCACGATCACCGGCTGAGCCCAATTCCCGATAGACGATCGAGCGGGTGGGCTGGGTTTCGCGGCCCGAACTTGCGGGTAGTAGAGCCGAATATCGCCGCAACACCACCGACCGTCCCGAAGGGTCCAGGGGATGACGGGTTCGAGCCAACACGATCCGCAATACGCATCACCGAACGACGCCCGAGTCGGGCGTGGTGCGGTCGACTCGCCTGCCAACCCGCTGTTCTTCGGTGTGGGCAACTTGTGTTCGCGACTGCCGAGACCGACCGGAGTAAACGGAGTCGCCGTAGCGGTGCTTGGGCCGGCGACTCATACCCGGGAACTCGTGTATGCCACCGACACGGTCGCGCAGCGACTCGATGAGTTGCAGTACACCACCGGCGAAGGGCCGTGCTATGACGCCTATCTCGAGGATTACCCACAGTCCTACCCCGAGCTGGATACCGTCGGCATTGCACCGCGCTGGCCAACCTTTGCCGCCGACGCCGCACAGTTGGGGGTGCATGCTGTGTTCGCCTTCCCCCTGCCCGACGGCCAGCGACCGATGGGCGTCCTGGAGTTGTACCGGCGAGCACCCGGCGCCCTCACCGACGCCCAGCACGGCTTGGCTTCGTTCTGCGCGAGCGCGATCTCCGCACGCTTGCAGTCCAATTGGGCATCGTTGGTGTCGCTGACCGGCAGCCCCGAAGCCGCCGTCGACGTCGCCGTGGCCGCAGACTCCATGGACGAGTCGCCGGACGCGCTCACCCGCATGCAGGTACACATCGCGGCAGGCGTGGTGGCCGAGCAGCTGGGGATCTCCGCCGACGAGGCCGTGGATCGGCTTCGTGCTCACTGCTACACGTGCGGAAGGACTTTGTCAGCGGTGGCAGCCGACATCATCGCCCGGCGCTTGACGCTTGCTAGGTAGATTTCATCACCAGTTGCGTCAGTGCGTCAACGACGTCGGCGCGCCGCCTTGGCCGGACCACCGCGAAGTCGACTCGGTCGCCATGAGGCCTGCACGCCTCGTCGTCGACAGCCACCCGAATGCGATGGCCAAATCGGGGGCCGTCCTCACGGCCATCGCGGAGGGAGCCATCACCGAGGAGGGCGTCCGCACGAGCTCGGGCACGTGATCGTCGGCTCGCGCGAAGGTCGCCGGGCGGACGACGACATCACTCTGTTCGAGTCGGTCGGCATCGGGCTGTAAGACCTCGCCACCGCAGAGCTCGTCGTGTCCCGAGCCCGTGAGCTCGGCATTGGAACCGATATCGACCTCGCGCGATGACGTCGAACTGCCGCGAGGGCGGCGTCAATCGCGATTGTGCTGTCGCGACGTCGGCCTGATGGCCACATCACCGGCTCCCCGAATTTCAGGAGCGGTTGCTCATGGCGTACGCGTCGACACGCCTGTTCGTCAGTGGGTTGTTGAATTCGTTCCACTGACGCGCGCCAGCTGAGTTTTCGACGTCGAGCTCTGCAACCAGGATCTGTTCGCAATCGGCCGATCCGGGACCTGCTGCCGGCCAACCAGTTCCATGGGTGATGACGCTCCGGCCGAGGAACAGCTGGCCTCGTTCGACCCCACAGCGGTCTGCAGCTACGATTGGCACTCCGTTGCAATGCGAGTTGGCCATGCACAATACGTTGGCCATTGCGGTTTCGTCGCCACCGTTCCCCGCTACGAGCGGTACCCAGTTCGTCGGCACGCATAGCAACTCAGCGCCCGAAAGCGTAAGGGTTCGAGCCACTTCTGGAAACCACAGGTCATAGCAGATCAGAATGCCGACGTTGCCCAGTGGAGTAGGAAAGACTGGTAGCCCGAGATCGCCTGGAGTGAAAATCGTGTTCTCGTTGTCCCAGAGATGCAGCTTTCGGTAGGTGCCGATGTATCCGTGCGGGCCTAGGATGACGCTCGAGTTGTAGAGGCAGTCATCGGTTCTCTCCGC
>JAOPVF010000386.1 GCA_025963195.1 Mycobacterium sp.
GGCTCATCGCACGCCACGGCACCGGAATGGGATGCGACATTTGCAAACCCGTCGTCGCGTCGATCCTCGCCTCGACGAGCAGTGACCACATCCTCGATGGTGAGCAGGCCTCCCTGCAGGACTCCAACGACCACTTCCTCGCCAACATCCAGAAGAACGGCAGCTACTCGGTGGTGCCGCGGGTGCCCGGCGGCGACATCACCCCCGAACAGTTGATCCTCATCGGGGAGATCGCTCGCGACTTCGGTCTCTACACGAAGATCACCGGCGGCCAGCGGATCGACATGTTCGGCGCAAGGGTCGACGAGCTGCCGGAGATCTGGCGGCGCCTCGTCGACGGAGGCATGGAATCGGGCCACGCGTACGGCAAGGCACTGCGGACCGTGAAGAGTTGTGTCGGCAGCGACTGGTGTCGTTACGGGCAACAGGATTCGGTGCAGATGGCGATCGACCTCGAACTGCGCTACCGCGGCCTGCGCGCTCCGCACAAGATCAAGATGGGGGTGTCGGGCTGCGCCCGCGAATGCGCTGAGGCGAGGGGCAAGGACGTCGGCGTGATCGCCACCGAGACCGGCTGGAACCTCTACGTGGGTGGCAATGGTGGCGCGACGCCACGGCACGCCGAGTTGCTCGCTGGTGACCTCGACGACGAGACGCTGGTCCGCTACATCGACCGGTTCCTGATGTTCTACGTCCGCACCGCGGACCGGCTGCAGCGCACCGCGCCGTGGGTGGAACAGCTGGGGCTGCAGCATGTTCGGGAAGTCGTCTGCGACGATTCGCTCGGCCTCGCCGCCGAGTTCGAGGACGCTGTCGCCCGCCACGTCGACGGGTACGCGTGCGAGTGGAAGGGTGTGCTGGACGATCCGGACAAGCTGTCGCGCTTCGTATCGTTCGTCAACGCCCCCGACGTCGCCGACCCCACCGTCGCCTTCACCGAGCGCTCAGGGCGCAAGGTACCAATTGGCATGCCCAAGTTCGCACCCCTTCAGGAGACCACGTGACCCTTCTCGAGCACCTCGATGATCTCGACCTGCAGGACGACCCCGTCTGGACGACGGCGTGCGGCTATGACCGGCTGGTGCCATGCCGCGGTGTCGGCGTGCTGCTGCCCGACGGCACGCAGGTGGCGCTGTTTCGCCTCGACGACGGGTCTCTGCGGGCGGTCGGCAACATCGACCCCTTCTCGGGTGCGGCGGTGATGTCGAGGGGGATCGTCGGCGACCGGTCCGGCCGCGCGTGCGTGCAGACGCCGGTCAAGAAGCAGGCGTTCGCCTTCGACGACGGCCAGTGCCTCGACGATCCCGCCGTCGCGCTGCCGATCTTTCGGACTCGGCTGACCGCCGACGGTGACGTGCAAGTGTCCCCCTAGCTCCGTCAACGCCTACAGCGCCCGAAGGAGCCGCTTCTCGGCAGGTTGGCAGCCGGCGTCGACGACGTCGTCGCGGATCGAGGTGTTCCACAGCTCGACCGTCTGCACCAGCCAGTAGGCGCCGAACTCCGCGATGAGCGCCACCTCGACGACCAGCACCGCGTGGTTGAAGCCGTCGAGTAACAGATGTACGGCCACCGCGGCCACCAGCGTCACTGCCATGGCGAGCGAGATCACCTGGTAGGCACGTTGATACGTCCGCGTGTTCGGACACTTGTCCTCGTCCTGGCGTCCGGCCAGGAACGCGTTGATCAGCACCGTGACGATGAACGAGACGAACATCGTCACCGCGGCCACCCCATGCGCATTCGCCACGAACCACTGCGGAGCGAGGATCAGCGTCAGCACGCCGACGGCCAGCACTGCCCGCTGGATCCACGTTGCGACCTCGCCGAGCGGGCTGCGGGTGCGCCCGGTCCTGGTGCGGCGATACATCCACCACGACGCGACGCGGGCCAGCACCAGCGCGATGACGAGTGCGCACACGTTGTCGATGACCGCGTCGTCCGTCAGGGCGCCGACCGGAAGGGCGGATTCACCACACAGCAGCACCGGCCGCGAGGTCGGCACGAACGCGACGACGAACGCCAGGATCCCCGCCAGATTCAGCAGGATGTCCTCGGTGTCCCTGCTGCCCTTGTAGACGATCAGCAGCGTGCCGATCGCGCAGACCGCGCCGATGAACACGCCGTGTGCCGACGTGAAGTAGTACGCGCTGATGGAGGTCTGCCAGCAGGTCGCGCCCGCGCGTTCGACGATCAGCGCCGCCGCGAGCAGTACCAGCATCACCGGGATGCCGCCGCGCAGAAACCGGTAGGTGTCCAAGGCGGTGTCGCGGTCCATGCCGCCATTCTGCGCTCAGGCGGCGACGGGCAGCCTCGCGCGGCGGAGCCGGCTCACGATGAGCCGGACGACCCCGGGATGGGTGCCCAGTGGTTCGGTCACGACGTCGGCACCGGATGCCCGCAACCGATCTTGAAACAGCCCGTCGGCCAATAGATACGACGCGACGACCACCCGGCGCGCGCCGCGAGACCGGAGGTCGGCGACGGCAGAGGCGACGCGGGGCTCCCCAGTGGCCGCATATGCCATCTCGACATGGCCTCCGATCGCGGCCGACAGCATCGCGGCGGTCACGTGCAGGTCGCGCAGTGCGCCGGGATCCGAGGTGCCTGCCGCGGCCATCACCACGGAATCGGAAGGGCGACAACCAGATCCCAGTAGGCGGTCGGTCATCACGCGCACCAGCTGCGCGGACGGTCCGAGTGGATCGGTCACGATGACCTCGGGATGACCACTGGCGGCGACGTGTTCTGGGATGTCGGTGCGCACGTGATAACCACCTGCCAAGAATGCCGGAACGAGCACCGCGGGGCCGGACACTGCCCGCAGCACGTCGGCAGGTGTCGGCCCCAGTACGTCGACGAACGCGGTCCGAATCGGGACGCCGAGCACGTCGCCGACGCGCTGGGCGAGATCGCCGATCATCGTCACGCCATGAGCCTTGCGGGTGCCGTGCGCGACCAGAATGGGATTCACGCCACGCCCGCAGGGAACTCGTCGACGGCCAGTCGGTACCCGCGCTTCACGACGGTCGACACGATCTGCTTGTCGCCCAACGCCGTTCGTAGCCGCAGCACGGCGGTCTCGACCGCGTGCGTGTCCGTGCCGCATCCCGGTAGGGCGTTGAGCAGGTCGCGGCGGGCCACCACGGTACCGGGCCGATGGGCCAGCGCACGGATGGTCGCCATGCCCGCAGGCGAGAGTTCCTTGACCACGCCATCGACCAGCACACAGGTGCCCCGGATCTCCAGCACGTGGCCCGCCACCTTCACGGTCCGTGACTGCAGCAGCGGCAGCTCGTCGGTGATGTGGCGGGCCAGAGCACCAAGCCGCATCCGCTCCGGCGCGGACGTCGGAACCGCGAGACGCACCAGGGGTCTCGCGGTCACCGGGCCGACGCACATGGCGTGCACGTCGGTCCTCAACGCCGAGAGCACCTTGTTCTCGAGACCGAGTTCGACGGCGCGCATCAGCATCGCCGCGACGGCGGGGGCGGAGGTGAAGCTGACGGCGTCGAACTTGCGCTCGGCGATGCCCGCCACCAGCTGGTCGAAGGCGCCGTCGCGGGGTGCGGGATGCCAGCGATAGACGCGGATGGGCACCACCTCGGCGCCCGCCGCGCGTAGCTCGTCGAGGAACTCGGGGAAGGGGTCCCATTCATCGGTCGCGCCATGCAGCTGCACCGCGATCCGCATCCCCCTGATGCCCCCTTCGACCAGGTAGTGGACCACCTCGCGGGAGGACTCCGAATCGGGTGACCACTCCTCGGGCAGCCCGGCCGCCCGCAACGCTCCGGTGGCCTTCGGCCCCCTCGAGACGACCCTGGCCTTGCCCAGCGCCTCGATGAGCTCGTTGGCCAGCCCCCAGCCGTCGGCGGCGGCGATCCAGCCGCGCAGGCCGATGCCCGTGGTTGCTATCACCACGTCCGGCGGGGCCGCGATCAACGCCTTGGTGTGCTCGAGCAGCTCGTCGTCGTCGGGCAGCGGGACCATGGCGATGGCCGCGGCGCTGGTCACGGTGGCGCCGCGACGCTGCAGCAGGGCGCTCAGTTCGTCGGCGCGTCGCGCGGAGGTCACCGCCACACGGAACCCGGTGAGCGGCGCCCAGGTGGGCTCGGCCATGCCCAACAGTCAATGCAGTCAGTGTTTCCGGGCGATTACCCGGCCGTTGCCTGGCCGTGTCGCGCCTGAAAGGGCACGAGAACTTTCCCTCACCACGCGGCGGCGGGCCCTGTGAGGCTCACCAGACGTCGCCGTCGCGCCAGTCGCAGGTGATCTCGGCCGTGGTGTCCAGCACCACGCCGTCCGGCAAACCGAGGGGCATGACGAACAGCGACCGATCGTCGTCCGGCGTGCGGGTCACCCCCGCCGGAGTCAGCACAGACGTCGTGCCCAGCCACGGCAGCCAGCCCCGCGAGACGTAGATGTGCCGACCCGCCTCCGACGAGCTCAGGGCACCGACTTGGTACGCGCCGCGCAGCACCTGTTCGAGCGCATCCATCACGGCCATCGCCAGTCCCTGACCGCGCGCGTCCTCGCGCACCGCAACGGCTTCGACGTAGCCGCAGCGCAGCGCGGTGTCGCGGAAGATCATTCGGCGCTGCACCACGGCGCCGTGCGCGAGTAGGGCTCCGTGCTGGCAGATCAGGGCATGCATGCCGCCGAGCGCGTGCTCCCAGTCGTCACTGGTGAAGTCGATCTCGCCGTCGCCGAACGCGTCGATCACCATCCGACGGGCACCCTCACGGGTTTCGATGTCGAGGTCTGAGGTGTGGACCAGGCGGGCGGTCAGGACCCCGCGGACGCGAGTTGCACCGTGGTCCGCGCGGACGTGAGGAGCATGTGGGCCCTCTGCGATCACACCTAGTTCCTACCAGGGTGAGCCGACCTGTGGGTGGTCAGTTCACATTCGGGCGTCGCGGTCGCGACCAGTGCAGCCGAACGTGCTGGCCGGGCCGGATCTGGGCCACCTTGTCGATGTCGGGATCGGCCACCACGCCGATCACCGGGTAGCCGCCGGTGACGGGATGATCCGGGCCGAGAATGACCGGTAACCCGTTGGGCGGCACTTGTATTGCACCGCGGGTGGCGCCTTCGCTTGGCAACTGGCGGTCGGGCCACCGGTACTGCAGCGGCCTGCCTGCGAGTCGCATGCCAACCCGGTCACTGCGGTCGGTGGCTATCCATTCGGTGTGCACCAGCGCGTCTGGGTCGGTGAACCAGTCGTCGCGCGGGCCAGGCACCACCAGCACCTCGAGTAGTTCGTCGGCGATCGAGGCCACCGGCGCCTGATCCAGTTCGGGGAAGTCGTCGGTGTGGTCTCCCACGTTCAGCACGTCACCTGCCTGCAGGGGCTGCGGTCCGATGGCCGACATCACGTCGTAGCTGCGCGAGCCGAGCACCGGTGTCACCTCGATGCCGCCGCGGACGGCCAGATAGCTGCGCAGGCCGGAGTTCGGTGACCCCAGCGACACCACCTGCCCGTCGTGGGCATAGTGAATGCTGTTGGTGCCGAAGGGGACCCCGTCGACGGAGGGGTTGGCGTCGGCTCCCGTGACGGCGATTGCGACGTCGTCACCGTGGACCCGTGCCGTGAAGCCGCCGAACATGACCTCGATGGTGGCGCGGTCGTCGGGGTTGGCGACGAGGCGGTTGGCCAGGGTGTGTGAGCGGCGGTCTGCCGCCCCTGAGCGGGTCACGCCCATGTGCGCGAGGCCGGGCCTGCCGAGGTCCTCGAGTAGGGCCAGCGGTCCGGTCTTGATGATCTCGAGTGTGCTCATCGGTGACCTCCTAACCGATCGCGCGGAAGTGGACCCACATGCCGGGGGTCAGCAGGGCGGGTGGGTCTCGGTCGATGTCCCACATCACGGCGTCGGTGTGCCCGATCAGCTGCCAGCCGCCGGGTGACTCGCGGGGGTACACGCTGCTGAATTCGCCGGCAATGGCCACCGAGCCTGCGGGCACCCGGGTGCGTGGATCCGCCCGGCGCGGCACGTTCAGACGTTCGTCGCCGCCCACGAGGTAGGCGAAACCGGGCGCGAATCCACCGAATCCGACGCGCATCGGGGCCGCAGTGTGCGCTGCCACCACCTCGTCGGGAGTGAGCCCGGCAAGGCGGGCCACGTCTTCGAGGTCTGCGCCGTCGTAGGTGACGTCGATCTCGACGTCGGCTCGCTGGTCCATCGGGGCGGTCACGTCCTCGGTGGCGAACTGGCTGGCGACCTGCTCGATGCGCAACTTGGACAGCCGCAGCCGGGTCGGTTTCTGGTAACGCGGGCCCGCCAGCTTGAGCAGCACGGTCCTGGACGCGGGCACGACGTCGAGCACCCCGAGTAGATCGGCTTCGCGCAACGCGTCGTTCCATGCCAACACTTCGGCGGTGCTGTTGAACTCGAGCAGCAGCCCCTGGTCTCCGTAGTCATGAACGGTGCCAAGCGACATCACGTCCATCGATTCCGCGGTTACGGTCATCTCCATAAGCTACCCACGAGTAGGGAGCTTCATGCCAAGCTTTAACACCTCGCCAGAGGAGCCTTAGCAAAGGCTCATACGGCGAGTTGGTACGTCGGTTCGTTGCGCTTGATGTAGGCGATCACGCGGTACGTGATGGGCAGCATCACCACTTCGACGGCCGTCTTGTACAGCCAGCCCAACGCGGTGTACACGACGAAGTCCTTGAAGCTGGTGATGCCGATGGCGCTGGCCGCGATGCTGCAGAACACCAACGTGTCGCCGAGCTGGCCGGCAAAGGTCGACCCGACCAGGCGGGCCCACAGGTGCTTCTCCTTGGTGCGCTCCTTAATCGCGACGACCACCCAGGCGTTGATGGTCTGGCCCACGATGAACCCGGCCAGCCCCGCGATGATCAACTGCGTGTAGGCGTGGACGACGTTCTCCAACGCCGCTTGGTTGGGGTAGAAGTCCGCCGCGGGGAGGTAGACCGTCACCCAGAACGCGGCCGCGGCCAAGACGTTCATCGAGAACCCCAGCATGATCGCGCGTCGGGCGGCCTTGAACCCGTAAACCTCGGACAGCACGTCGCCGATCACGTAGGTCAGCGGGAACACGATGAAGCCGCCGTCGGTGATGATGGGGCCGAACGCGACGCCCTTGGTGGCCGTCACGTTCGAGATGATCACCAACGCCGTGAAGACCGCGACGAGGATCGGATAGTAGGCGGATCCGACCTTGGCGAAAGTGGGCTGGTCTTCGTCGACGAGTTCTGTCACCCGGTCATCTTCTCAGGTGAGCACCTTGGAGATCAGCTGTGGCAGTTGGTCGGCCACCATGGCATAGGACAGCACGCTGGCGAAGGCGATGGCCCCCGCCAAATCCTTGCCGGTGAGGACGTTGCGGTTGGTCTTCGTCGCCTTCAGTTGGGCGAATGTCGGATCGGCCAGCAGCGCGACTTGTTCCTCGTCGCTCTCGGTGGTCCAGATCAGGACGTCGGCTTCGTCGAGCACCGACGCAGCGCGGTCACGCGGGACCGACGCCTCCCCGCCCTTGACGTAAACGTCGATGCCGTCGGGTATGACGAACCCCATCTGGGCAAGGAAGTCGGTACGCCAGCCCGCGGGGGTGATCTGCGCGACGTCCCCTGCGAAATTACCGCGCACGAGGAACACCTTCTTGCCGCTGAACGCGGCTCCATGGGTCTCTGCGTCCTTGCCCGCCTTGACGAACCGATCGTCGACGGCTGCGATGAGTGCGCTCATCTCGGCGTCCTTGAACACCGCCTGACCGATCGTGGTGGCCTGGCCCTTCCACGGTTCGAAGAAGGCATCCTCACCGGACTGCGCGATGGTCGGGGCGATCGCCGTCAGCTTGGCGTAGGTGTCGGCGTCGAGGCCTGCGTTGGTCGCGATAATGAGATCGGGCTTGCACGTGGCGATCTGGTCGATCTGGATGCCGTTGGACAGGTCGAGCACGACGGGCTGCGCGGTACCCAGCTTGGGGAGCGCCCACGGCCACACGCCGAACGGTTGGTCGCCGAACCAGTTCGTCACCGCGACCGGCACCACGCCGACGGCCAGCAGGTCGTCCTGGTCGGTGTAGCCGGCGCTCGCCACCCGCTTGGGAGGGCCGGGGATCTTGGTTTCCCCGAAGGCGTGCTTGATGGTGACGGAGCCGTCCTTGGCCACCACGCCGGGCTTCTCCGAATTGCAGGCCGCGGCAGTTACCGCCAGGCCGGCGGTCATCGCCAGGAAACTTCGCCTGGACCAGGTTGAGCGCACGCGGCCGAGCGTAACCGCTAACCCAGAGTGAAGCTGCCGAACAACACCGCGGCCAGGCCGAGCGCCACTACGATGTTCACCACGGTGGCCGACGCAAACAGCGCGATCGGCCGCCAGCCCGCCTCACGGAGGCCCTTCAGGCTGAACTCGAGGCCGATCGAGACGAACGCGAAGATCAGGAACCAGGTCCGCAGGTCGTTGACGGTGGCGATGGCGTTCTTGTCGCCGCCCCATTGCAGGTGCAGGGTGCCGATCACCGACGCGGCGATGAAGCCGAGCACGAACTTCGGGAAGCGCTCCCAGAACTGCCCGATGGACGGCCGGGCTTCGTCGACGGACTTGCGTTCGATCTTCAACGCGAAGTAGGCGGTCAGGGCGATCGCCACGACGCCGATCAACGCGTTCTGCGTGGTCTTGACGATCGTGGCGATCTGCAGCGCGTCCTCACCTGCGAGCGCACCGGCCGCCGCGACGGCCGCGGTGGTGTCGATGTTGCCGCCGATCCAGGCGCCGGCCACGGCGTCGGAGAGGTGCAACACGTCAGAGAGCCACGGCAACAGGAAGATCGAAGGCAACGCGAAGCCGATGACGAGGGAGGCGGCATACGCGAGTTGTTCGCGTTTGGCCTGCACGGCGCCCGCGGCGGCAATGGCGGCGCTGACCCCGCAGATGGACACCGCGGAGGCGAGCAGGGCTCGCAGCTTGTCGTCGAGGCCCAGCCGCCCGCCGAGCCACCAGGTGAAGCCGAACACGATGGAGATCAACAGCAGTGCCTGAATGATCGCGGGACCTGCGGCGGTGACGAGCACCTTGAGGTTGATCGATGCGCCGAGGAGAACCAGGCCAGTCTTGATGAAGAACTCGGTGCGGAAGCCGTGCGAGAGCGCGTCGCGGACGGCCAGCTTGGTCAGAATCGCGTTGCCGATCAGACCCAATGCGATTGCGTAGACCGGGAATTCGATGGACTTGGCCACTTTGGCGAACGGTGTGCCCGCCGCCCAGTGCGGTACTTGGGTTTCCAGGAAGCGGGTCGCAGAACCGAGCACGAGGACGATGACGACACCCGCGATCGCGTAACCCAGTACGGGCCCCGTGTTCGCGGGGCGTTCCTCGGCGTCTTCGGTGGTGGTCTGTTCGGTCATGGGATCACGCCTCCCGGTAGGGCGCCGGCGAGCACCAGAGCCAGCAGCGCCAGGCCGACGATGACGGCAAGCCAGTCCTCGTTCACGGGCCGGACGCTACCGGCGCGCGACGACGATCACCCCGGTTGCGATCAGCGCGAACACAATTCCGAA
This sequence comes from Mycobacterium sp., assembly GCA_025963195.1. Lineage (GTDB taxonomy): Bacteria > Actinomycetota > Actinomycetes > Mycobacteriales > Mycobacteriaceae > Mycobacterium. Next base: position 9,524 of record JAOPVF010000386.1, read on the forward strand.
CGGTGGCTGTGGGAGCCTAGTCGTCGTCGGAGAACGCCTCGACCAGCGCGTCGTAATCCTTGATGCGGCTGCGGATCTCGTCGCGTGCGCGGCTGACCGATTCGCCGATGTGGTCGCGGGCGGCGTCTGCCACGGCGCCTACCTCGCTGCGCTCCCGACTGAAGACCTCCCGCACGTCGCCGCCCTGCGTGGCTGACGTGGCGAGCGTGAACGCGGCATTGAGCGCCGATGCGGTGACCGTTCCCTGTGCGCGCAGTACGGTCTCGGCGACGTCGGCGGCCCCGACGACGACGGCGTTGGGCAGGGTGGCCTGGTTGCCGACGTACTCGCCGACCGCGCTGCGCACCCGACCGCCTGCGCCGGACACGACCTCTCGGACGGAGTTACCGGTGCGGGCGAATGCCGTCGGCAGCGTTGCGCCGCCGCGGATCTCGCCGACGACGCCGGCCGGCGCCTTGACGATGGCGACGGACACGTCGGTTGCCGCGTCGACGAGCTCGCTGCTCAGATCCTGACCCGCCACGAGCTGGCGTTCCAGGACGTGGCGGATGACGATGCTGCGCGTGGATTCGGGGTCTCCGGCGTTGTTCTCGGTGTGAACGACCTCGACGGTGACCTCGGTGGGCTCGAAACGGATCTCCTCCGCGGTCGCCTCGGCTTCATCGATGGCGGGTTCTTGATCGATGGCCGGTTCTTGATCGATGGTGGTGTCTTGGTCTGGCATCAGGGGCCCTCCGTCGCAGTGTCAGAACTCAGGCCAGTCCACACCGCCCGTCCGACTCGCAGTCGGCGGACAGGACACGCGCGAGTGAACCGGGTGTGGCCGTCAGCCGACGATCCCGTCATGCCCTCGTTGCGAACCCCTTGTTGTGCATCAGAAAGTCGGCGAGGTAGCCGTCGTGCGGAATGTTCGGCGCCGCATGATGTGTGGGGATGGGGCCGCGGTAGACGTTGGTGACGGTCGGTTCGGCCAGTAGGCCATCGATCAGGGCGTCGTCGCTGGTGATCGCCGTGACGACCAGCGAGTTCCGCAGCGCGGCCAGGCCGTCGTCGCGCTGCCAGCCGGATACCCAGACGCACGGGAAGGGAAGCTCGACGTTGATCGCGCGGACATCGGGTCGGCGCAGCAGGTGCACGGCCGGGCGCAGCGCCGCGTAGCCGTCACCGAGGTCGGCGACCACCTGGTCTGCGCCAAGCACTGCCTCCGTGCCCGCCGCTGCGTGGGCGAGGTACTCAGCCAGGGCGTGTGCCTTGGCGACGGGAGTGGTTGGCAGAGTGGCATTGTCTTCGACGTTCGGGAGTGGTTCGAACTTCGAGAGGCGCTCGCCGATGGCGTCCGCGAGCGGGGCTGGGTCACCCTCGTAGAGCACGGCGGTGGCGTTCACGCACGCCATGCCGCCCAGCCCGGCGATCGAGTCGACGATCACGTCGAGGTGCTCGCGCCAGTCCTGCTCGGCAGTGATGACGATCTTGGTCCGGCCTGGGCCGTTCACCAGGACCGTCGGGTCGTCGGCGTAGCGCCTGGCAACGTCCTGACCGCCGTACACCAGCGCGAGGTCGGCGGCACGGACGAGTTCGTCGGAGGTGGCGTGATCGGACGGAAGGAACAGTGCGTCCTCCTCGCGAAAACCCGCGCGGCGCAGCGCCGTGACGAGGCGGTGCGCGGTGAACGGTTCCCGCCGGGACGGCCGTACCGCCACCCGGTAGCCCAGTGCGAGGGCCTGCGGCCACAGGCCGTGCACACCGGGAGCGTTGCCTGGTGCGTGCACGGCGAGGACCTCACCGCGCCGCGCCCACACCGCTCCTCCGGCCTGGTTGCGCCAGTCCAGGGTCGCGCCGGTCGGGCGGGCCGGTCGTACCGCGTCGAGCGTGGTGGCCAGGGAATCCGCGACGACGTGTGCACCAGCACGGGCGACGGCCATCGGCAGGCCCGACACCCGGCAGGTGAGCGCGAGGTAGTCGTCGAAGCCGAGTCCGGCGATCGATGACGTCAGGAAGATCTCCGCGGCGCGGGCCAATGCTGTCTCGCGTTCGGCGATCGGCAGAGGCTGTGCCGCGCGTTGTGCGTTGATGGACCTGGTGACGAACAGGCGCGGCACCAGGCTCGTCGTGGCGACGGGCACGCCGCCGGTGTCGCTGATGAGTTCACGCTTGCGCGTTGGGTATTCGCCGTTCGGACCGAGGGCATCGAGCGTGACGACATCACATCCCCGTCGCTTCGCTCGCCCCAGGTCGCCCGTCATGGTCAGTACACGCCTTCGATGACGGGTTCACCGTCGAACACGGCGACGGGCGCGACCTCGCTGACCGAATCGCCGACGTGTCCGGCCGGGCCCGGTGTCCGAATCGCGGTGTCGCGCTCCAGGTTGTTCGGGATGAACATGCCCTTGCTGACGTGGTTCATCACCACCTGGCCCCGCTCGCCGTAGGGCACCTGCTCGCCGGTCTCCTGGTCGATCACCCAGAACACGACGTACGGGCTCCTCGGGTCGAAGACGAACGACCCATCGGCGATTCGGGTGGCTGCCTGCGACAGGATCATGGTGCTGCCGAACACCGTGGCGACGGCGGTTTCGGGGAACACGTCGCGCAGCACGGCAAGGGTGTCGAGGTCGACGTGCGCGCCGCTGAGCAGCATGTACCGGATCTTCTCGTTCACCAGGTCCACGAGGGCGACGTCGCGGGCGATGGCCTCGAGCAGTGGGGGCGTGGCGTGCAGGTTGGCCACGGACTGCGTCTCCAGGATGAAGCGCGCCTGGTCGACCACGTGATCGACGTACGCGGCCACCTCGGCGGTCGCATCGCGGGCGGCGAGCTTCTTCACCCAGCGTGGATCGAGGTCGATCGGGTGGAACGTCGACCCGAGGCGCTCGGCGACCTCGCGGTCGAAGTGGCCGACGCCATGGGGGCCGCTCGGCATCATGCACAGCAGACCCCGGCCAGGCACGAAGCCGCCGGCGGTGAAGTCCTCGACCTGCCAGCGGGTGACCTGTTCGACCCAGTCGGGGAGTTGCGCCGTCCGCTTCGGGGCTCCCGTCGTGCCGCCGGACTCGTAGATCCGGGGGATGGGTGGGGGAGATCCGTAACCGCGGGGGATGAGGTCTTCGACTGGCACGCTTCGCAATTCGCCGACCAAGTTCGGGAAGAGGCGAAGGTCGGCGTACGTGCGGATCTCGGTCAGCGGGTCGAACTCGAGCCCCTTGGCTGCTTGCAACCAGAACGTCGACCCGGTGTCGGCGCCGAAGTGCCAGGCGATCGCGGCCCGCAGGTACGCGTCCGCATCCATGGGCGGTGGCTCGCGCGGCACGTCGAGCAGGGTGAAGTCTGCCGGGAATTCGAAATCGGCCACGCCGCCCATCCTGTCGCAGCGCGCCGGGCGTAAGCGGTTGGCGGCATTGAACATTCGGTGTCGGGACGGCGAACAGCGGATACGCGGCCATGTCCGCAAAGCGGACAGAACCTTCGTTCAGGCCTTGACTCATCGGGGTTGTGCGCCCAACATACAGGGCATGAATTGTTGCGTATAGCGCGGTGAGGTGTGTGATGCGCAACATGTGCATCATGCATCGCAGCCCCCGGCGATAGAGGAGCCTCCATGACCAGCAGCGTGTCCGAGTCCACCGAGGACGGGCTAGGCGGCAAGGTGCGATCTCGAAAGGGCCCTCCGGTGGACCGCGTCGTCTTTGCGGTCGCCGCCGTCCTCGCCGTCGCGTTCGTGGCGTGGGGCGTGATCGCGCCGAAGAAGATGGACGACCTCACCGGCAAGGCCATGTCCTGGGTGACCGGATCGTTCGGTTGGCTGTTCATCCTGACCAGCGCCGCGTTCGTGTTGTTCTCCGCGTATTTGGCTTTGAGCAGGTACGGCAACATCAAACTGGGTCCCGATGACTCCGTGCCGGAGTTCTCCAAGTTCTCCTGGGTGTCCATGATGTTCGCCACCGGCATGGGCATCGGGCTGATGTTCTACGGCGTGGCCGAGCCACTGTTCCACCTGAACGCCCCACCGATGGGGATGGCCGAGCCCGGCACGCCCGCAGCCGCGCAGCTCGCGATGGAGTACACGTTCTTCCACTGGGGCTTCCATCCCTGGGCGATGTACGCAGTGATCGGCCTGTCCATCGGGTACTTCGCCTACCGCAAGCGCAACGGCAACCTGGTGTCGGGAGCATTCCGGCCGCTCATGGGCAACCGCGTCGATCGGGCCCCCGGCAAGGCGATCGACATCGTCGCAATCTTCGCCACCCTGTTCGGCTCGGCGACGTCCCTCGGTCTTGGGGCGCTGCAGATCACCGGGGGAATCGACCAGATCTTCGGATCCGGCCGCGACTCCAAGCTCCTGGCCGTCGGGGTGATCGTGTTCCTCACCGCGTGCTTCGTCATCTCCGCGGTCAGCGGCATCGAGCGTGGCGTCAAGTGGCTGTCCAACGCCAACGCTGCGGCCGCCGCGGTGCTGGCCCTGTTCCTATTCGTCGTCGGGCCAACGGTCTTCATCCTCGGTACCTTCACCGAATCGCTGGGGGGCTACCTCACGAACCTGCCCGCGATGAGCTTCCGCGACGGCGTCTTCGACTCGGGGGTGGCCGGGCCGTGGCTGTCGGACTGGACGATCTTCTACTGGGCATGGTGGATCTCGTGGACGCCGTTCGTCGGCATGTTCATCGCCCGAATCTCGAAGGGCCGCACGATCCGTGAGTTCGTGGTCTACGTGATCCTGGTTCCGAGCTTCGTATCATTCATCTGGTTCTCCATCCTCGGTGGCTCGGCGCTCGACTTGCAGCTCAACGAGGGCAAGGACATGGGCGCGGTAGTCAACGCGGGCATGGAGGGCGCGCTGTTCGAGACCCTCGACAGCTTCCCGCTCGGGGCGTTCACCTCCGCGCTGGCAGTGTTCCTCATCGCGATCTTCTTCGTCACCGGCGCAGACAGCGCCTCGATCGTGATGGGCATGCTCAGCCAGAACGGTTGCGAGGAACCCCGGCGCGGGCTGATCGTCTTCTGGGGTGTCACCACCGGAGCCGTGGCGGCGGTGCTGCTGTGGGCTGGTGGCCTCAGCGGATTGCAGACGCTGGTGATTCTGGTGGCAGGCCCGTTCATGTTGGTGCTGATCGCGATGTGCCTGTCCACCCTGAAGGCATTGCGGGAGGAACCGTACGAATCGACGCTGCCGCCACGTGTCCGCCGCGCGGTACTACACGCCCAACAGCAGGACCGGTTGCAGCACCAGTCGATCGCGCTGGCGACACTCGGCTGCGAAGGCACCTACGACGGGGAGGTCGTGGAACCCGAGAAGCCCACGGTCGCAACGGGAGTGGACGACTGACGTTAGTTGTGTGAGATCCGCTTGTTGACCAGCCGCGTCAACCAGGCCGGCGAGAACCGGGAGCCCAACGCCAAGGACTTCGCCTGCGAACCGACGGGGTAGTGCACCTGGTGGAGTACCCGCCGGGGCCAGGACGGGTCGACGGCCTTGACGATGTCGTCGGCGATGTCCTGCGCAGTGAGGCGGATGCCCAGCGATTCCGTCGTGCCAGTCTTGATGTCCTCGGTCATCGCGGTCTGCACGTACAGGGGCCACATCGCGACCAGACGAATGCCGTACCGGTTCCACTCGATGTCGAGTGCTTCGGTGATGGCGCGGACGAAGAACTTCGTCGCGCTGTAGTTCGCCAGCTCGGGCTGGCCGTAGATCGCCGATGCGGACGCCAGGTTGACGACGACCGCGCCGGGCGTCGACTTCAGGAAGGGAAACGCGGCGTGTAATCCGTTGACCACGCCCTTCGTGTTGATGTCGATCTCCTCGTGATGCGCCCGCACGGCGATCTCCTCGAAGCGGCCGGCCAACAATATGCCCGCATTGTTGATCATCACGTCCAGCCGCCCGCCCGCGGCCTGCACGAACTCGGCGACCCGGCCGGCCATCTCGTCGGCGTCGGTGACGTCCAGATGCCCCGTCACCACCCTCGCGCCAAGCTGGTCGATCTCGTCGGACAACGACTTCAGGCCGACCTCGTCGATGTCATACGCCCCGACCAGATAGCCGTTCTTGGCGAGGGACAACGCGGTCGCGCGGCCGATGCCTGCGGCAGCACCGGTAATGAACACGGACTTCTGGTTGTTCATAGTGACCATGATGTCTCGTGTAGGTGCATGCTTGGGATGCACCGAAGGAGTGGCCATGCGAATGCTTGCGCGCCTCGCCGTGCCCGGTTGCCTGGTCGCACTGGGGGTGGCCGGAATGATCGCTGCGCCGGTGGCGGCTGCGGATTGCAACAACTCCAGTGGGACGACGGTCTGCGCGCAGGGCGACATCCGTGGCACGCATGCGCCGCCGCCGTCTCGGCCCGCCTACGGGTTTGGCTTCGGGTACGGCTGCGGTTACATCTGCTACGGCAGCTTCGGTTCGTCGGTCCCCGTCGGGCCCTGACGGCGTCGGTTAGGTCAGCACCAGCGAGGCGCCGAGGGCGATCATCATGACGGCGATGAAGCCGTCGAGGAAGCGCCAGGTTAGTGGCGTGGCGAAGAGGCCGGCTAGGCGGCGGGCGCCGAGTCCGAGGCTGACAAACCACACCGCGCTGGCCGTGACCGCTCCAACGCCGAACAACCAGCGGCTGTCCTGGTGTTGGTTGGCCAGTGCTCCCAGCAGTACGACGGTGTCCAGGTAGACGTGCGGGTTGAGGAACGTCAACGCCGCGCAGGTCAGCAGCACCGCGCCCAGTCGCGCGGGCGCAGCGTCGGCCGGGGTCAGCGCCGACGGCCGGAATGCGCGGCGCGCAGCCAGCAGTCCGTAGCCCACCAGGAACGCGGCGCCGCCGAACTTCGCCGCGTTCACCGCGCCAGGGTGGGCATTGACCAGGGCGCCGAAACCCGCGATGCCCGTCGCGATGAGAATGATGTCGGACACCGTGCACATGGCCACCACCGGCAGCACGTGCTCACGGCGGATCCCCTGGCGCAGCACGAACGCGTTCTGCGCGCCGATGGCAGCGATCAGGGTGAAGGACGCGACGAATCCGACGAGAAGGGGAGAGTTCACGTCGTCGACGATAGGACCGCCGTATGCACCAGTACAGCTAATGATTCTATGGTCCGATTAGAACTACTAATGTGGCGAGTTCAGGCAAGAGCCCGGTCAGGCCATCGACTGGACAACAGGCCAGCGGCTCGATCCTTCAATGAATGGGAGAGCCCCGATGTGGGATTACGAGCACGTAGCAGGCACAACCGTTGCACTGCAAGCATTTGTGGGCGGTGTGGGTCGACATCGATGCGTGGTCGCAGTGGAGTCCGGGCATCGCGGAGATCAACGTGAACGGCCCATTCACAGCTGGCACCACGTTCGCGATGATTCCGGCACCGGGCGAGGAGCCGGTAAACATGCGCTTGGCCGAAGTCGTTGATGGCGAGCACGTCACGGACGAATGTGACTTTGGCGGAGCGGTCGTCACCACGATGCATCGCCTCGAGCCACTTGGCGATGGTGGCACCCGACTTCCACGATGTGGTGGCGGCGTTGATCACTCGGGCGTCGTCAGATTGCATCCGTTCGTAATCGCAACGCCAAGGCCGCTACGCAACCGGAAACCAGTGTGCACGCCCTACCTTCGAATGGGCATGCAGATCAGTTTGTAGTCGAGGAACTCGTCGATCCCGACGCGGCCGCCCTCGCGGCCCAGCTCCGACTCCTTGACCCCGCCGAACGGTGTGGCGGGGTCCGACACGATGCCCGAGTTCAGACCGACCATCCCGCCCTGCAGGTCCTCGCTGACGTTGAACGCCCGGTCGAGGTCCGTGGTGAAGACGTAACCGACCAAGCCCAAAGGGGTGTCGTTCGCCAGCGCCACGACGTCGTCACCGTCGGCGAAGTTCTGGATGGCCGCGACCGGACCGAAGATCTCGGTGGCGCACAGTTCGCTGGCGGGGTCGACGCCGGTGAGAACGCCGTCGGTCCACCCGGCGGCCATCCGCAGCTCACCCATCCGTGCGGCCAGCCGGTCGGCGAAGTCGGCGGCGATCCGCTCGTGCGTGCATCTGCCTGGCCGACTGGGGCTGCCTACCCGATGACGTTGTGTAGAACGGCGAGTGCCCGTTCGACTACGGGTGACGTCGCCTCCACCAAATGCGCCGCGACCAAGTCGATGCCCAGGGACGCCGGCTCGAGCGGGCGGTAAGCAACTCCGGCAATGTCGAGTTCGGCTGTCGGGGCGGGTACCACCGCGATTCCGAGGCCGGCCGCGACCAAGGTGACCAGCGTCGAGGTCTCAGAGACCTCGTGCTGGACCCGTGGAGAGAATCCGGCGTCGGCGCAGATGGCGTAGAGCAACGCGCCCATCACCGAACGCCCCTGTCCCGCATGTGCGATCAGATCCTCGCCGCGAAGATCGCCGATGTGCAACACGTCGCGGTGCGTGAGGGGGTGTTCGGCCGGTAGTGCGACGATCAGCCGGTCTCGTCGCAACGTCTCGGACCGGATTGCCGCGTCGTCGACCGGCGGCCGCAACAAGGCGATGTCGATGTCACGGGCGAGCACCGCTTCCAGCTGGGCCGGGGCGAGCATCTCGCCGTGAATGCCAAGTTCGACGTGCGGCAACTCGTCGCGCAGCGCTCGCACTAGCTGGGGGAGCACCGAATAGGTCGCCGACCCGACGCACCCGATCGTCAGGTGCCCCTCGATGCCGACGCCGATCCGCCGCGCCTGGTGCCCGGCGTCGTCCACGGCGTCGAGAATGGCGATGGCTCGTCTGAGATACGCCTCGCCCGCGGCCGTCAGTTCAACCCGCCGAGTGCTCCTGGTGAGGAGGCTGACGCCGAGTTCGCGCTCCAATATCCGGATTTGCTGGGACAGTGGCGGTTGCGCGATGTGCAGTCGTTCGGCGGCCCTGCCGAAGTGCAGTTCCTCGGCGACGGCGCGAAAGTACCGCAGATGGCGTAGTTCCACGATTAGAACGTATAGCGTCTCAATTAGTGCGATCTATGTATTTCTGGTTATTGAATCTGGCTCCTATGGTGAAACCATGACCGACGTCGTGATGTGCAATCCGCTGCGTACCCCCGTCGGCCGGATGGATTCGCGTCTACTCATCGTCGAACACGCGGCTTACCTCGCCAACGTCGAGCAGTCGTGACACTGAACAAGGTGGTCGCCACGTCCGCGGAGGCGGTCACCGACATTCCGGACGGTGCCAGCATCGCCGTCGGGGGGTTCGGGCTGGCGGGCATCCCGTGGTTCCTCATCGAGGCGCTGTTGGAACAGGGTGCCGGCGAGCTGACCATCGTCAGCAACAACTGCGGCGTCGACGGCGGCGGACTCGGACTGCTGTTGGAGGCCGGACGCATCTCGCGGGTGATCGCGTCCTACGTCGGTGAGAACAAGGAATTCGCCCGTCAGTACCTGAACGGCGAGTTGACCGTCGAACTCACTCCGCAGGGCACGCTCGCCGAGCGACTACGAGCCGGTGGCAGCGGAATTGGTGCGTTCTTCACCCCGACCGGTGTCGGCACGCTGGTCGCCGACGGGGGCCTGCCCTGGCGCTACCACCCCGACGGCAGCGTCGCACTCGCGTCGCCGCCGAAGGAAGTACGCACGTTCGGCGGCCGACGGATGCTGCTGGAGGAGTCGATCGCGACCGACTACGCATTGATTCGCGCGGCAGTGGCCGACAACGCCGGCAATTGCGTGTTCCATGCCGCCGCACGAAACTTCAATCCGCCTGCGGCCATGGCGGGCCGGATCACGGTCGTCGAGGCGGAGAGCGTGGTGGAGGTGGGTGACCTGCACCCCGACGCGGTGCACCTGCCCGGCATCTTCGTTCAACGCGTCGTCCAACTGACGCCGGATCAGGCGTCCCGCAAGGCAATCGAGAAGCGCACGACCCGGCCGCGCCCGGACGAGCGCTCGTCTCGGGAGGGATCGTCATCGTGAGCTGGACCCGCGATCAGATGGCGGCGCGGGCAGCGCGGGAACTACGGGACGGCGACTACGTCAATCTCGGGATCGGCCTGCCCACATTGATTCCCGACCACCTGCCGGACGGATCGAACGTCACCCTGCACGCCGAGAACGGGATCCTCGGCGTCGGCCCGTTTCCCTACGACGACGAGGTGGATCCCGACCTGGTGAACGCGGGCAAGCAGACCGTCTCGGTCCTCGCAGGTGCGTCGTACTTCGACTCGGCCACCAGTTTCGCGATGATCCGCGGTGGCCACGTCAACCTGGCGATACTGGGTGGCATGCAGGTCGCCGGCAACGGCGACCTGGCCAACTGGATGGTGCCAGGGTCGATGGTGAAGGGCATGGGCGGTGCGATGGACCTGGTGAGCGGGGCGGAGCGCGTTGTCGTCCTGATGGATCACGTCGCCAAATCGGGTGCGGCCAAACTGGTCACCGCGTGCGACCTCCCCCTGACCGGCAAGGGCGTGGTCAGCCGGGTGATCACCGAGCTGGGGGTCTTCGACGTCACCGGTGCCGGGTTCCGAGTGGTCGAGTTGGCCTCGGGCGTCGAGTATGACGAGGTGGTGGCCAAGACCGGCGGGGCGTTGAGCGACGGACGCCCCGAAGCTCAGCCACGTCACGCGGCGAGCTCGGATCGCGACGGTACGCCCAGCTTGGCGTAGATCGTCGGCTGACACCGGGGCCGCTCGCATCGAAGTCAGAAGCCAGGTGTGAACGCCGTCACCATCGGGTATTTGGCGTACATGTGTTCACCAGACATCCCCATCGAGCCCGGTCGGCGGGGTGCGACATGGCTCTGAATCTGCGCGACTTCGCCCGCTGGAGCGAGGCCCCTGCCAAAGACGTCGAGACCGCGTCGACTCCGAAGATCAATCTGCTGCGCGGACTGGCGGCGCGGGCGACCACACCCTTGCTGCCCGACGATTACCTCAAGTTGCTCAACCCGCTGTGGTCGGCCCGTGAGTTGCGGGGCGAGGTGGTTGACGTGCAAAGAGAGACCGAAGACTCCGCCACCGTGACGATCAAACCGGGGTGGGGATTCTCCGGCGACTACCGGCCCGGCCAGTACGTCGGGATCGGGCTGCGCATCGCAGGTAGATGGCATTGGCGGTCCTACTCGCTGACCTCGATCCCGCGGCACGACAAGAAACTCATCTCGATCACCGTGAAGGCCACGCCGGAGGGTTTCCTGTCAACGCACTTGGTGAACGGTGTGAAGTCCGGAACGATCGTTCGCCTGGCCGCGCCCAAGGGCGACTTCGCCCTACCGGACCCACCACCGCCAAAACTGCTGTTGGTGACGGCGGGCAGCGGCATCACGCCCGTCATGGCGATGCTCAGGTCGTTGAAGCATCGCGGTCAGCAGCCCGACGTCGTGCACATCCATTCGGCGCCCTCGACCGGTGACGTGATCTTCCACGACGAGCTGCGCCAACTCGAACGGGACACCGACGAATACCGGCTGCACCTCCAACTGACCGACGACATGGGTCACCTCGACTTCGAAGCCGAACTCGACGGACTCGTCCCCGACTGGAAGGGCAGGCCGACCTGGGCCTGCGGTCCACCGGCGATGCTCGACACCATCGAGGAGGTATGGAAGGACGCAGGCGTCTCCGAAGACGACTTGCACATGGAGCGCTTCGTCATAGCGAGAACGGACAAGGGCGGCGAGGGCGGCATCGTCACCTTTGCGTTGTCCGACAAGACCGTCGAGGCCGATGGTGCGACATCACTGATGGAGGCCGGCGAGCAGGTCGGCATCCAGATGCCGTTCGGCTGCCGAATGGGTATCTGCCAAACCTGTGTGCTGCCTCTGGAATCGGGCCACGTCCGGGACTTTCGGAACGGCACCGAACACGGCCAGGGCGATCGAATTCAGACCTGCATTTCCGCCGCCTCCGGCGACTGCACACTCAACATCTAGGAGACCAGAAATGGCCATCAGCGACATCAAGGAGTACGCACACTTGACGCCCGACGACGTCGAGGAACTCGGTCGGGAGCTGGACGCGATCAGAGCCGACATCGAGGAGTCCCGCGGCGAGCGCGACGCCCGCTACATCCGGCGCGCCATCCAGCTCCAACGCGGACTCGCCGCCGGCGGCCGAATCGTCTTGTTCGGCAGCAGAAACAAGATCGCATGGACCGTTGGCACCGGGATGCTGGCACTTGCGAAGGTCATCGAGAACATGGAACTCGGACACAACATCACCCACGGTCAGTGGGATTGGATGAACGACCCGGAGATCCACTCCACCGAATGGGAGTGGGACACCACGTCACCGAGCGTGCACTGGAAGAAGTCGCACAACTTCATCCACCACAAGTACACCAACGTCGTCGGACTGGACGACGACATCGGTTACGGCATCATGCGGCTCACGCGGGATCAACGGTGGGAGCGCTGGATGATCGGCAATCCCGTCTACAACTTCCTGCTCGGCACGCTGTTCGAGTGGGGTGTCGCCGCCCACGGGTTGGAGACGACGAAGTTCCGCAGGGGTGAGAAGTCCAAGGGCGAGGTGCTCAAGGACCTCAAGATCATCGGAAAGAAGGTCGGCAAGCAGGTGGGCAAGGACTACGTCGTCTTCCCGGCCCTGACTGGAAAGGCCTGGAAGCACACCCTTGGCGCCAACGCGGTGGCAAACCTGATTCGCAACTACTGGGCTTACATGGTGATCTTCTGCGGGCACTTCCCCGACGGCGCGGAGAAGTTCACCCAGGAAGAGTTCGAGCACGAGACGCAGGCCGAGTGGTATCTGCGCCAGATGCTGGGCTCGGCCAACTTTCACGCGGGGCCGGTGATGGCGTTCATGAGCGGAAACCTCTGCTATCAGATCGAGCATCACCTGTTTCCTGACCTACCGAGCAATCGCTACGCCGAGATCGGGGTGCGGGTCAGAGCGCTGTGCGAGAAGTACGATCTGCCCTACACGACGGGCCCCTTGCTGCGCCAGTACTCCCAATCGTTCTGGACGATCGCGAAGCTTGCACTGCCCAACAGGTTCCTGAAGGCCACTGCCGACGACGCGCCGGAGACTAACTCGGAGTTGAAGTTCCGCATCCGCGAGGGAGCCCGCGAGACGTTCGGCGTCGACCCAGAAACCGGAAGGCGGCGGGGCCTGCGCACGGCGCTGCGGGAACTGCAGAACAGCGGTGTCGCGGCGGCGTAGACGGACCACGCCTGGCCCTGCGCCGCCGTCGATCTCAGCGCAGGGAAGCACGAAGGTCGCTGCGGTACACCTCATACATACTGGCTCAGTGACGACATCGACGGCGGCAAGGCAAGAGTGAATCCAGCGATCCCTTGGGCGCTCGTCGGCGTCACGTCCGGGGCGCTCATCGCCCTAGCCGTCCTGCTGATCGTGGCGCGGCAGAAGCTGAAGGGAACTCGACGGGAGCTCGAGCGCAGTCGCCGCGACCCGCCTCGTCGCCGCCGGCCGCGAGGCCTCGCACCCGTCGCGATCAAGACCGTGTGGCAGACGGCCGACTCACTGATCAACAAGGGCGTCCGCACCACCGTGCGCAACTCGATCGAAGACCTGGCCGGATGGGCCCGGGTCGAGCGTCCCGATCTCGCCAGACTGACTGCCGACGGCCAAGTCGTCATCGTCTTCTCCGACATCGAGGGATCTACTGCGCTCAACGACGCGATGGGCGACCGCGAGTGGGTGAAACTTCTTGAGCGCCACAACAAGCTTCTCCAAAAGCACGTCGACAAACATGGCGGACACGTCGTGAAGACCCAGGGCGAGGGTTCATGATCGCGTTCGCGGATTCGGAGCACGCCGTACGCTGCAGCGTCGGAGTCCAACAGGAGCTGCGCGGTGACCCGGAACGCTGGGATGAGATTCGGGTCCGAATGGGCGTGCACATGGGCACGTCCGTGCGGCGCGGCGACGACTTGTTCGGGCGCAACGTCGCCATCGCGGCAAGGGTCGCCGGGCTCGCCGACGGGGGCGAGATCCTGGTCAGTACACCTGTGCACGATGCCGTCGATGGACTCGGCATCCGCTTCGGACCGCCGCGCGATGTCGAGCTCAAGGGTTTGCAAGGCACCCACACCTTGTACGCGGTGGAATTCGGTGAGTAGTTACCACCCGCCGACCCAGCCGTCGAATATTGCGTCGGGTTCATCTTCGGGACGCGGCGGCTGCTCGCGAGATCGCCCGCAAGGTCCCGTGAGGTCGGCGAGAACCTACGTCAACTGCGGCAGTACTTCCTTCTCCCACGCGGTGAAGAAGCCGGACATGTCCGGACCGATCTGCTGGACGTAGACCTCGTCGATCCCGGCGTCGATGTGCTTGCGCACCTGGTCGGCATGGGCGTCGGAATCAGCGCCACACGTGATCGACCCAGCGACCTTGTCCTCGGGCACTAGAGTCATCGCATCCGCGAAATCACTTGGCCGGGGCAGTGTTTGGGCGAGTCGTCCGGGCAGTTGCTCGTTGGCCCACAGCCGGTGGGCAATCTTGGCCGCCGCATCCGGGTCGGGATCCCAGCTCACCTTGGTTCCGGCGTGAACCGGTTTGGCGCCGCCCCCCGCGTTGCGGAAAGTGCTGACGAGCGCAGCATCGGGCATCGCGAGACAGTAGCCGTCGCCGATGCGCCCGGCGAGCGTCGCCGCCTGCGGCCCGAACCCGGAAACGTAGATGGGCACCGGGTTCTCCGGCAGGGTGTAGATGCGGGCGTCCTGCACCTCGTAGTGCGTGCCGTGGTGGCTCACTTCCTCGCCGCGATGCAGCAACCGGATGACGTCCACGGCCTCCTCGAGCATCTCCAGCCGCACGCCCACCGACGGCCATGCGTCACCGAGAATGTGTTCGTTGAGCGCCTCACCGCTGCCGACCCCGAGCACGAAACGCCCGCGGAGCTGTACCGCTGCAGTTGCTGCGGCCTGAGCGATGATCGCCGGGTGGATGCGAACGGTGGGGCAGGTCACCGCGGTGGTCACGGGAAGTGACGTCGCCTCCGAGAGGGCGCCGATGACACCCCACACGAACGGACTCTGTCCCTGTTCGTCGTTCCAGGGATGGAAGTGGTCGGAGATCCACAATGCGTCGAATCCGGCGTCTTCGGCCCGTTTGGCCTGATCGATCAGTTCCGTCGGACCGAATTGTTCGCAGGAGAGGAAGTAGCCGATGCGTGCCATGGCACCGACATACCCCAATCACGGGCAACTATTCACCGGTGCGGCCGAGAAGCGCGTCCGGCACTGGGCAGACGCCAAACGCTAGCCGGATACCGTTGGCGTGGTCACGGTTTCAACATCACCTTGACTGCGCCGTCCTGCTTCTTCTGGAAGATCTCGTAGGCGTGCGGCGCCTCGGCCAGCGGCAGGGTGTGTGTGGCGAAGGTGTCGACTCCCAGCGGGTCGGCATCCGTCAGTAGCGGCAAGATGTCATCCACCCACTTCTTGACGTTGGCCTGTCCCATCCTCAGCTGGATCTGCTTGTCGAAGAGGGTCAGCATGGGCAGCGGATCCGCCATTCCGCCGTAGACGCCGATCAGCGAGATCGTGCCGCCACGGCGCACGATGTCGATGGCCGAGTACAACGCGTCGAGTCGGTCGATACCGGCCCTTTGCATCATCGGTTTGGCGATCGCGTCGGGCAGCAGTCCCGTGACCTGTTGGGCGACCTTGGCGAGCGGGGATCCGTGGGCCTCCATCCCGACGGCGTCGATGACGGAGTCGGTGCCGCGACCGTCGGTCAGGTCGCGGATGACGTCGGCGAGCTTGTCATCGACTTCGGTGAGGTCGATGGTGCGGATGCCGCGGGCCTCGGCGCGAGCGAGGCGTTCGGGCACCCGGTCCACGGCGATGACCTCGTATCCGAGGTGCTGAGCGATTCGGGAGGCCATGTCACCGATCGGCCCAAGGCCCAGTACCGTCACCGAGCCACCATCCGGGATGTCGGCGTAGGCGACCGCCTGCCACGCCGTGGGCAAGACATCCGACAGGTAGACGTAGCGCGAATCGGGCGGTCCCAGTGGCACTTTGATGTGAGTGAACTGCGCCTGCGGGACACGGAGCAGTTCGGCCTGCCCGCCGGGTACGGATCCGTATAGCTCGGAGTAGCCGAACAGTGCGGCGCCCATCCCGTGCTCGCGGACCTGTGTCGTCTCGCACTGTGTGTACAGCTGCTGATCGCACATGAAGCAACTGCCGCAGGAGATCTGAAATGGAATGACCACCCGGTCACCGATGGCGAGGTCGGTGACCGCGGAGCCGACCTCCTGGACGATGCCCATCGGCTCGTGGCCCAGTATGTCTCCTGGCTTCATGAACGCACCCAGTATCTCGTAAAGGTGCAAGTCGGATCCACAGATGTTGGTTGAGGTGACTTCGATGATCGCGTCGGTTGGTTCTTGTATCGTCGGATCGGGAACGGTGTCGACGCGGACGTCGCGTTTGCCGTGCCAGGTGACTGCCTTCATGGCGGTTCCTTCCTGCTGGAATTGGCGGAACCGGCGCGGCCCGATCGTCAGGCGGTACGCGCCGTCGACCACGGCTAGGTCGCTTCGGATTGATACCCGCGCCCTTCTGGCTCAAACAGGCACGGGCGGTGGCACTCTCGACAGGTACGCAGGTTTGTTACCCAATCGGCCCGCGGGTCATGCACGTTTGGGGCATCGCTCACCAAAGCGCGCCACGTGCATACCGCGGCGGTGTTGGGGGTAGCCAAACCAACGGGCGCAGATTGCGCCTGCAAATCTTTCATTGCTCGAAGAAGGGAAACGTATGGCCACCTCAGAGACTGCCACACTGATCGCTCAGCTACGTACCGTGCTCGATCTGACGAATACCGAGATTCAGATCGCGGAGACCCGTGTCGCACAGGCGCGCACCGAGGCAGTGCGTCGTGAGCTGACGCAGAACGCCGCGAACGGTAGGGCACGGGCCGAGGCCATCGAGTCGGCAATCCGCGACCTCGGCGGCTTCCCCGACGTGATCGGACCGATCCTGGGCCGGGCTGCGGCCGCCGTCAAGGCGCTCACCGAGCAGGCCGAACCGTTCGACGAAGCGCTGTTGGGAGACTTGGCGCTGGAGGGCCAGCTGCTCGACCGCGCCCGTTACGTCAAGGCACTCGCCGTTGCGGCGAAGCGCTCGGACGTCGAGAGCCTGGCCACGCGCCTCATCACCGCACACTCCGCCACGGTCGAATGGCTCACCACCGTGCTTGCCGAGGATGCCCTCGGCGGGCCTGCCGCATTGCGGCGTACGCCGCTGCAAGCCGTCACCGGTGCAGCCGTGAAGATCGCGAACCTCCCGGTGACGTGGTCGACCCGTGGTGTCGACCGTGTCCTTGACGCCCTGCGCGGTGCACGGCCGGCGTTGGAGGAATTGGTCGACCGCGGGACGCACGCTGGTGATGTGGTCGTGAAGACATTGGCCGGCTCGCGGGACGGCGCGCTGGCCGGTGCCGAGCAAGCCGCTCGTGAGCAGGGTGCCAACGATGCCGCGGATGCGTTGCATAAGGTGCGCAGCGCCACCGGTGTGCTCGACCCCACCGAGTTGCCCATCGCCGACTTCGATGACCTCACCGTTACCGATGCCGCCGCGGCGGTCAAGGAACTCACGGACCCGAGTGACATTCGGGCGATCGTGGCTTATGAGGAGGCGCACAAGAACCGGGCGCGTGTGGTGTCGGCCGCCCAGACCCGCGTCGCGGCCATCGCGCAAGAGGTCGTGGGCATCAGCTGAGTCGGATGCCCCGAACGTCCCCGTAGCCGCGCTGCTGCGGGGACGCCTTGCGTCGGGCGCCCCGGCCGGAAGACGATTGGTCGAACTGTGTGGTTTGCCCCCGCGCGAGCGCGGTAACCCACAACCTATGCGCCAGCCACGATGGGCAAGCCATGTCAGAGTGATCGGCAGCTTCTTGCTGGCCTTCGCAGGTGTGGCGGCTGTCGGGATCTTCCTCAGCGCAGCCGGCGCCAGTACGGCCGGGGCCAGAACGGGTGTCGGAGCGACGGCTGCGGCGGCATCGGCGGTGTTGTGCTGGGCCGCCGCGGTGGCGCTCTTCCGGGCAAACCTGCACCGCCGGGGAGGGCTGTTGGGACCTCGGCCGAAGGCAACGCACAAGCTGAGCTACCGTACGCCCGTCCGACGTTCCTGACTCGCCCACACAACCATCACCGGTCCTTGAGGCTGCCGATTCCGAGCGACGTGTCCTTCCAGCGTCGCCCGATCTCGGCCTCGGTGTCATCGACGTACGTCTGTGGGTCGCGGTCGGCGATCGGTAGGCCCTTCGTCGTGGGGTGCTGGGCCATGAATTCGCGGTACTGGCGCCCGAGTGCTTCGCGGAGACCGATCGGTGCGTGGCGACGGAAATCGGACAGTCCCTCGCGTTCCTCTTCGGCCATGTGGTCATCGTTGGCTTCCCGGGCCCGGCCGACGCCCGCCCACCACTCGTCGCTACCGACCGCCGCCGCGTCGGCGTCCCGCACACCGTCGCGAATGTCGTTGTGGTCGCCGATCGCGTCGAGCGTTTCACCTTCGGGATCATCGACACCGCGCCGCAACAACTGCGGATAGAAGATCTTCTCCTCGATGTATGCGTGGACGTCCAGCTTGTCCGCGAGGGGACGCCAAATCCGTTCCAGTGCAGCGCTTCCCTCCTCTGGGCGGGCCTGCTGCCTGTCGAGTCGAGCGAATTGCTCCCGGAACCAGTTGTGGTCGGCGAGGATCAGATCGGTGATCTCGGCCGTCGCCGACGTTTTGGTGTGCTGGATGGAATCCTTGCGCATCGCGAAACCTTGTCTGTCGATCAGAGAATTGAGTACCGAGTCGGGCTGCGTGTTCAACCCAGCTGAACATGTGCCTGGATCGGCGGTAACCGCTGATCCGCGGGCACCGGGAGACCGTAGCTGCCCAGAAATAGTAATCGGGTTCGGCGCCCTGCACAGGTTTCACCAGGTGCCCTCGGGGGCACTGAAATGAACAGAAGACCCGTCGACACATCAGCGCCTACGAGAAAGGCAGCACCATGACTTCGACGTCCCCGTCACCCACCCGCGGAAGGCCACGACGATGAGTGCCGCTCCCAATCCCACGACGAATCTCTCGATCGGAGAGCTGATCAGCGCGTTCTCGACACAGACGTCCCGGCTGGTACGCGACGAGCTGCGGTTGGCGCAGAAAGAACTTCAGCAGTCGGCCAAGCACGCCGGAATCGGCGCAGGCCTGTTGAGCGTCGCCGGGTTGCTGGCGGTCCTCGGACTGGCCACGTTGGTTGCCTGCGCCGTCGCTGCGCTGGCGCTGGTCCTCCCAGTGTGGGCCGCGGCGGCCATCGTCGCGCTCATCCTGTTCGTAGCGGCTGGCATCACCGGACTGGTCAGCAAGAAGCAGGCCGAGCAGGTCGCGCCGCCGGCCGTCGAGTCCGTCGACTCGGTGAAGCTGGACATCGCGCAGATCAAGGATGCTCGCCATGACCGGAACTGACGGATTGCCCCCCGAACCGGGGCCTGGCGCGGGCACCGACGAGCTTCAGGCCGACATCGAGAAAACCAGGGAACGGTTGGGTGAAACCGTATCCGCCCTCGCTGACAAGGCCGACGTCAAGGGCCGGGTACAAGACAAGGCGGCGGAGACCAAAGCCGCGTTGGTGCAACGCACCCACGAGCTGAGCGTCAAGACCAAGGCCCGCCCGGTGGTGCCGATCGGCGTCGTCGTCGGTGTGCTCGCCGCCATCGGTGTGGTGGCCTGGCTGCGCCGGCGTTGACGGCTCAACTGCTGGGTGTCTGCGCGTCGGCGCCGGGGTGTTCGGCGAGAAACTGCGCTTCCACTCGGCGGACTCGACGACGCTCGCGTGCCAACCAGCCGAAGCCTGCCACCATCAGCAGCAGAGCCAGCGCGCCCGCCACGATGCTTACGGCTGCATCACCGGCAGCCAAGAGGTAAAGGCAGACCACGAGCGCCACCACCCCGACCCCGATGGCGATGAGAGCGGGCATCGCCGCGGTGTTCTTCATGTTCTGTCCCGCGTGCTTGCGAGTAGTGCGTGCGTGGTCGACGGGATCTCTTGCCGTGTTACCCATGAGCCGGTCCTTCGTTTGGTACGGCGAATACCGCCGTGACGTCTTCCTTGTACCCGTACCCTCGCCGGAGCCAAACCGTCGTGCACGCACGTGCCGGAGC
>JAOPVF010000421.1 GCA_025963195.1 Mycobacterium sp.
GCTTCCTGGATGCGCTGTACGCCGCGGGCGTCGACCCCGCAGACGTCGACGTCGTGGTCAACACGCACCTTCACGTCGATCACGTGGGCTGGAACACCCATCGCCTCGACGGGGCCTGGGTGCCGACCTTCCCGAATGCGCGCTATCTGATGCCGGAGCTGGACTACCGATTCTTCGGCCCCGACGGGCAGGGCGCGGACGAAGCCAGGCGAATCCTGTTCGACGACAGTATATTTCCGGTGCAGGATCAGACGGAGCTATGGTCGGACGACATGCAGATCAGTGAGTCGCTACGGCTACGGCCAGCCCAGGGGCACACGCCAGGGTCGTCGGTGTTGTGGCTCGAGGCGGGCCAGTCTGCGGTCTTCGTCGGCGACCTGACGCACTGCCCCATCCAGATCTCCCGGCCGCAGGACCCGTGCGCCTTCGACGTCGACGCCGAGGCAGCGGCGGTGACCCGCAAGCGGGTGTTCACCGAGGCGGCGCGCGCCAGGGCGATGGTGATACCCGCGCACTACCCCGGCCATGGCGGCGCGACGATCGTGGCGCGCGGCGACCGGTTCGAGGTGGACGGCTGGTTGGGGATCCCCGAGATCTAGGACCCGGGTGTGGTCGTCGTTGACGTAGCCGCGGAACTATTGCCGTTGTTGCTCTGCAGGATGTCGTCGTGGCAGTCCAGCCTGGATTGCCCGGTCTGTTCCATGCAGACCAGCACCGGCGCCTCGGTCTCCGACGGGTAGACCTCGTCGTTCGGGCCAGCCGTCACCGTCGGACTGGAGACCTCGCCCGGATAGAGCGACCAGATCGCCTTGTCGACCGTCGGCAGATGCGCACAGTAGGCAGGTCCGCCGGTTGCGGTGACGCCTGCGGCGCCGAGCGTTGCACAGTTGGCACCAACGACGATGACCGGCAACGCATTTCCCGCAGCAGGCGATGCGGACGACGTCTGCGGGGGCTTGGCCGCCGCGGGCGGGTGGCTACGCCAACGCTCGACGACGAAGAATGCCACCGCGGCAATCGCGATGACGGCCAATGCCACGATGGCGGGCACCAGGAACTTGCGCCTCGGCGACGGCTGTACGGCTTGCTGCTTGGAGTGCCGCGGGCCCGAGACCCCGACCGGCCCGGACGCCACCGGTGCCAACCTCGTCGCCTCGGAGTCGTCGGGCAGCGCGCCTGGCGTGCCGATGCGACTGGCCAACGCCCGCGCGAAGTCGATGCACCTGGCATAGCGGTCGCCGGGCGCCTTGGCCAGCGCCTTGTCGAAGACCGTTCCCAGGCTGGCCAACTCGGGCCGATGCTTCCCGATCGGGGGCGGTTTCGCGGTGAGGTGCTGACTGATCACCACCGCGGGATTGACGTTGTGGAACGGCGGAAATCCGGTCAGCAGCTGATACGCCGTCGCGGCAAGCGCGTATTGATCGGCGCGGCCGTCGACTTCGGCGCCGGTCAGTTGTTCTGGCGCGGCGTAGGCCACCGTGCCGACGGTCATGTTGGTGCCGGTCAGGTTGCTCGTCTCGCCGGTGCGCCTGGCGATGCCGAAGTCGGCCAACATGATTCGCTCATCGTCGGCACCTGGGTTGGCGATCAGGATGTTGGCGGGCTTGACGTCGCGATGCAGAAGACCGCGCTGGTGTGCGTAGTCGAGCGCGTCACCGATGGCCGTCACGATCCGAACCACCTCGTCGGGCGCCATGCCCTTGGGGTAGCGCTCGGTGAGCAGCTCACCTGCGTCCGTGCCCTCGACGTAGTCCATCGAGATCCACAGGCGACCATCGACGTCGCCGCGGTCGTGCACTTCGACGATGTGCGGATGCCACAGCGTCGCGGCGATGTCGGCTTCGCGCTCGAAGCGCTGCCGGTACTCGCTGTCGGCGCACACCGTCGCGGCCAGCACCTTGAGTGCGTCCCGCCGCGGCAGGCGGGGATGCTGCGCCAGGTAGACCTCGCCCATGCCCCCGGCGCCTATCGACCGCACGATGGTGTAGCCGTCGATCACCTCACCTTCGGCCAGCGGCATGGGCGAATTCTAGTGGACTCGAACAGGCACCGAGCGGTGTCGGGCTAGCAACGCCACGGCGCCAACCGCCCCGGCAGGCACGTCGCCGAACCAGATGCGCACCCGCGCGAAGCCAACGGGCACGCCCACCGCACGGATCCCGACCGACGAGAAAATCGACTTGTCGCGAGAGTTGATCTTCAGCAAATGATCTTGATTCCGCATCGCTTGCCCTTGCCGAGTTGAGGGAGCATCGCCTGTACGGCAATTTAGGTGGCCTATGAGCTGCAGAAATATTGATGCAATTTGTCGAATCCATGAATCTTCCGTCAATGCACCGCTAACGTCGCGCGCGTACGGCAGCAAGTCTTTCCGAATCGATGTAGGGGTCGAGACGGCCACTGACGAGAAGGCGAGCAACATCCGAAGGGCGGGACACCGGCGAGGGGTACGGAGCAGCGGTACGAGCTCCGTCGGGACAGCCCTTGGGTTTGCCTTCAGCAAACCCAAGGGCAGCGTCTCGTCAAGCGATGGTCAGTGCGGCGTGCCGAGATACGGAAATTCACCGAGCGTGTCGGTGTGCGGACTCAGTCCGCTCGGCGGGCACTCGCCCTTGGTGAGGAACCCGAGCCGGTAGTCGATCACGTCGTCGGTGAACACGCGGCCGTTCGGGTACTTCGCGGGCTTCGACGGGTCGTAGGTGAGCATGTCGGGCAGGGTGCCCTCCTGATCGATCGCCGCGATGGCCTCACCCCGCGTGTAACCCCCGGTGTGGCCCATCAGGTGGATGAACAGGTCGATCCACCGCTCGCGATCCCTGATCGGTTCGGAGGCGTTGTACTCCTCCTTGGTGTCGTCGGTGTTGAAGAAGCTGCTCACCGACGGGTGTCCCGCCCGGTCCACGTGGAGGAGTTCGCCGTCGCGGTGCAAGCTGCAGCGGCCCCACACCCTGATGTCGGGTGCCGCTCCGAGCGCGCTCGTCGGCATCTCGATGACCATTGAGCACACGTTGGCCTGGGTGTTCGAATCGACTCCCGTCCAGGGGGTTTCGGGGCGCGGCTGATTGTACGAGGTGAAGTTTCTGGTGCCCGACGTGTCGAACAGACTCTTGACGCCGTCGAAGTCGAAGAAGAACGCGTCGCTGCGGGCGCCGGCGAAGAACGTGAAGCTGCCCGACGTGGCGATGTTCGGTGTCTTGCCGAACGACACCTCGACCGCGTCGAAGATCTTCGACCCGACGGCTTCGGGTTCCTCGGCCTCGTCGTCGACGGCCAGATAGACGTCGACGGTCTGGCGTCCATCCGTCGGCTCCGAGAACACGAAGCTGAACGCGATGTCGTTGCGCAGGTCGCCGTCATTGTCGATGGCGAGGCGATAGATCGCGTCAGGGTGTAGGAAGTCGGCCTGCGGGTTGGCGTTGAGGATCAGCACCGTCCTGGTGGGATCGGCAGGTGATTCGAACGCGTAGAGGTCGCAGAGGTCGAGCCGCTGATCGCCCAGCGGTGGGCCGAGACTCAGGCCGGTGAAGTGGTTTGACACGAAAGTGAATTCAACTCGCGTTCTCGGGCCAGCGCTAGTCCTGCGGAAGATGAACCTTGGCGTCCTCGTAGGTACCCGTCCGCTCGACGTCGTCGCGGCCGTACACGAGGTACAGCACGCCGGTCTTGAACGCTTGCGAGCTCAGCAACCGCAACGGGATGGTCTCCCCCTCGTCGAACAGCCGCGCGCCAGTGCGGACGGCGATCGGATGCACGAACAGATGCAGCTCGTCGAGCAGGCCGGCGGCCAGCAGCTGGCGGACCACCGAGACCGAACCGCTGATCGCGATGTCGCCGCCCGGCCCGTTCTTCAGCGCGGTGACGCCGCCGACGAGGTCGCCGACGAGTTGTTCGGAGTTTCTCCAATCGAATTCGAGCCGTTGGTGCGACACCACGATCTTGCGTGCATCGCCCAGCTTCTTGGCGAAGTCGGCGTCCTCGCCGCCGTCGGCCTCGCGGTCCGGCCACGCCCCCGCGAAACTGTCATAAGTCTCACGTCCCAGCAGGATGGTGTCGGCCGCACCGAGCTGTGCATCGACGGCCGCGCCCATCTCGTCGTTGAAGTACGGGAAGTGCCATTGATCGGGTGCCTCGACGACCCCGTCGATCGATACGAACATGCCTGCGGTGATTTTCCTCATGGCATGCAGACTGCATGAACCAGGAGAACTCATCGCGGGCCGCAGGCGCGATCCTACAGTGGGGTCAGGCCGTGCTTACGCAGCACCTTGTGGCGGTTCTGCTTGTCCCGCAACAATTTCAGAGACTTGCGCAGCAGCAGTCGCGTCTCGTGCGGCTCGATGACGCCATCGATGTA
>JAOPVF010000556.1 GCA_025963195.1 Mycobacterium sp.
GACGAGGATGTCGAGTCCGTCGGAGTCGGCGGTGACGAGCTCGGCGAGGCGCAGGCATTCATCGTGCCGGGACAGGTCCGCGGCGATGGCCTGCACGTCGCCGAACTCCGACAACTGCGCCTGGGCCAGCTCGCATGCATCGGCCTTGCGCGAGCTGATGACGACGCGCGCGCCTGCCTGCAGCAGACCGCGGGCGATCATCATGCCGATGCCCCTGGTGCCGCCGGTGACCAGCGCGGACTTGCCGGTCAGGTCGAAGAGTTGGGCGTGCGTGACGATTTGGCCGTCCGTCATGGGGTTGCCTTCTTGTCGAGGTACTGCAGTAGATCATGGGCGGCCAATTCGACGTCCTTGTGCCGCCATTCGGAGGCGCGGTAGACGCAGGCGATCAGGCCGGTGCGGTGAAGGCGTCGAAAATCGCCGTAGACGAAGGCGTACCGCGCCTTCGTATCGTCGTTCGCACCCTCGGTCAGCCCGAGATGCCACTCGGCGTATTCATCCCAGGAGTGCGTTTCGAGGTAGGCGTTCTGCGCGTCGGCTCGCGGTTGCACCTCACCCCAATCACTGTCGAGGACGTACTGCCTGGCGTCGATCAGCTTGCGCGCCTTGGTCACAGCCGCGTCGTTCAGAAGGTATCTGGCCATCAGCGTTAGAGCTCCACGACAGTGCCTGCCGCCGGGTCGAGCTTTCCGTCGAGCAGTTCGAGGTACACCCGCTGGATGTCGTCCTGGGTCGAGACGCGTTCGACGCGAAGCCAATCCGACGCCCATCGCGCAAACGGAACCCATGCCTCGGCGACGCTCTGATCCAGCTTCGCGGTGCCCCAGTCCGCGCCGCGCTTCTTGATCCGATCGGGGGCGAAGAAGAAGACGGGCTTCGGTCCGGCGAGTTCGCCTGCCCCCTGCGTCATTTGGGTCCAGTGAGTCACGCCCACCGCGGCGCTGTGGGCGAGGCGGTCGCCGTAGCGCGCATGGACGTCGCTACGGACGGTGCCGTCACCCGAGATGTCGACGTAGACCGCACGCTCGCCCGGCAGTTGCGAAATGGCGTCGTACAGCTTGACCGAGTCGTAGACGCCGAGCCCCTCGACGAAATCGCGGTTCCCGGCGGACGTCAGTCCCACGACCTCGACGCCCTCGCGCTTGGCCAGCAGGTAGGCCGCGATGATCGCCGTCTTCGACGACGCACTCGAGATCACGATGGTGTCCGCGCCGAAGAACCCCTCGTCGGCGAGGAAGTCATCGATGAGGAACGAGGTGAAGAAGAGCGGGAAGAACAGGATGTGCTCGGCTTCGAGATCGGCCGAGTAGACGGCGTCGGTGGTGACGTCGCGGTAGCCCTGATAGGCCGACGGCAACTGCGCACGGTGTGCGGCGGCATCGACGAAACCCTTCTCGTTGATGCGGTCGGGAACGACCAATAAGTGGCTGGCACAGGGGAAGTAGCCGTAGACGCGCACGCCCCGTGCCAGGTCGGGGTGCCGGGACTCCTCGACATGGGCGTAGCCCCAGACGTTCAACTTCCCCCAGTTCGGGTCCGAGGCCGGGAAGAAGTCCCAATACTTCATCGCCTCGCCGAATACGGCGTAGGTGATGTTGTTCGACGTCAGGCCGAATGACTCGACCCGAAGCAGCGCTTCACCATCGTGCGGCGACGGGGGGTCGCCGACGACGAAGCGGCTCTCGTGCAGATCCTTGCGGTTCAGTTCGAAGTCCACGCGCTCAGACTATGCGCGCTGCGCAAACCTCCGCTGGAGCATCGTCCTCGTGTATAGGGTGGCGCGATATCGCGGGGAACCTGGCTAAGCAAAGGGCGACGATGACCATGAAGAAGACGACTGCCGCATTGATCGCAGCCCTGGCGATGGCAGTGGCCCCGATCGCCTTGGCGCCGGTTTCCCACGCCGAGGTGTGTGGCGCCGTCGGCGGTCGACACGTCGAAGTGGGCGGATGCTCGCACGTCGTCGGCGACGTGGCTGCGGGAGTTGCGTTGGCGAACGACGACGACTGGTCAGCACAGGAAGCCGCAGGCCAGCAGCCGTGCTACACGCCGTCCGGCGTGCCGTATTACACGCCAGGCGCGGATCCCTGCATACCCTGACTCAGTCCTTCTTGCCGAACGGCAGTACGTGCACGACGCCGACCACCACGGCACCGACGACCAAGCCGATCACGGCGGACGCTGCGGTGTTCACCAACCAGGCCAGCAGACCGCCGACGGCCTCGACATCGTGGCGCACATACTCCTCGGCGTGGTGAACGAGGCTGTACGGCGCATGCCAGCCGAGGGTGTCGGTTCCGACCAACAGGATGTGGCCACCGACCCAGAGCATCGCGACGGTGCCGATCGTCGATAGCGCGGACAGCAGCAGGGGCATCCCCGCGACCAGGCCGCGGCCGACCTTCTTGGCGAAGGTCGACGAGCGCTGGGTGAGGCTCAGGCCGACGTCGTCCATCTTCACGATGATGGCGACCACGCCGTACACCGCGGTGGTGATGACCAGCGCGACGACGATGAGGATGATCAGCCGCGGCACGAACGCCTGGTCGGCGACCTCATTGAGCGCGATCACCATGATCTCGGCGGACAGGATGAAGTCGGTGCGGATGGCGCCCGACGTCATCTGGCGCTCGGCGTCCTCGCCGACGGCGGCCGTCGGCGCTGCGTGGGCGTCGTGCCCGGTGAACCAGCCCACTACCTTCTCCGCGCCCTCGAAGCAGAGGTAGGTGGCGCCGACCATCAGGATCGGCGTGAGCAGCCACGGCACGAACTGACTTAGCAGCAGCGCGGCGGGAAGGATGAACAGCAGCTTGTTGCGCAGTGATCCGATGGCGATCCGCTTGATCATCGGCAACTCGCGGTCGGCCGTGATGCCGTGCACGTACTGCGGCGTCACGGCGGTGTCGTCGATGACGACGCCCGCAGCCTTCGCGGTCGCGCGGCCTGCCGCCGCACCGATGTCGTCGACCGATGCCGCCGCGAGCCGCGCCAGCGCGGCAACGTCGTCGAGGAGCCCGAACAGCCCCGCACTCATCGCGTCCCCACCATGACACCGAAGCGTAGCGGGTCTTCCGGCACCGGGATGAATTCGTGTCGGCCCATCCGTTCTGGCGGTCAAGGAGCTGTCACACGAAGCCCGTTGGAACGAAAAGGGAAGGCTGACCATGAGAATCGTCGTAATCGGAGGTACCGGCCTGATCGGGTCGAAGCTGGTACGTGCCTTGACCGAACGCGGTCACGACGCCGTCGCCGCGGCTCCGTCGACCGGTGTGAACACCTTCACCGGCGAGGGCCTGTCCGAAGCCCTCGCTGGCGCATCGGTGGTCGTCGACGTGTCGAACTCGCCGACGCTCGACGACGCGGCGATCGAGTTCTTCCGGACGGCGACCACGAACGTGCTCTCGGCCGAGAAGGAAGCAGGAGTCGGTCACCATGTCGCGCTCTCGGTGGTGGGCACCGACCAATTGGCCCTGCAGAGCGGGTACTTCGCGGGGAAGCTGCTTCAGGAGAAGCTCATCGGCGACGGTCCCATTCCCCACTCCATCGTGCACGCGACGCAGTTCTTCGAGTTCGTCCAGACGCTCGCCGACTCGTCGACCGTCGACGGCGTGGTGCGCATGCCACCCGCCTACTTCCAGCCGATGGCGGCCGTCGACGTCGCGGAAGGGGTCGCCATCGCCGCGGTGGGTGACCCGGTGAACGGCATCACCGAAATCGGTGGACCGCAGGCCTTTCGGCTTCCCGACCTGATCAGGACTGCGCTTGTCGCCCGAGGAGACAGCCGCGAGGTCGTCGCAGATCCCACGGCGCTCTACTGGGGCATCGAGCTCGGGGAACGCACCCTTTGCCCCGGCAATGGCGCGACGCTCTTCGACACCCGGTTCGAGGACTGGATCCTCGAAGCAGCTGCCAAGGCTTAGTCAGGAGTAGCCAAGGCCCTCTCGAAGAGCCCGGTCCGCTCGAGATCGGACCGGGCTCTTTGCTGCGCGACCAGCCGGTAGGGTTCACTCAAAACTGACGAAGTGGTGCTATGTCGAGCGAGGGTCGGGGGCAACGTTTACGCGGGCGGGACGCCGAAAGCGAGACGCTTCGGGGCCTGATGACTCGCGCCCGATCGGGCGACAGTCAGGTGCTGGTGCTCCGCGGCGAGGCGGGTGTCGGCAAGACCGCACTCCTCGAGTACACCGCAGGACTTGCGTCAGGGTTCCGCACCGTCCAGGTGGCAGGGGTGCAGTCCGACATGGAGCTGGCCTTCGCGGGCCTGCAACAAGTGTGTGCGCCGTTGATGACTCACGTCGATGAGCTGCCCGAACCACAGCGTGACGCGCTGAACGTCGCCTTCGGCCGCGGAGTCGGTGCGGCGCCCGACCGTTTCCTGGTCGGCTTGGCCGTGCTGAGCCTGATGGCGGCCGCCGCCGATGACCACCCCCTGCTGTGCATCGTCGACGACGCACAGTGGCTCGACCAGGTGTCGCTGCAGACCCTGGGGTTCGTGGCGCGGCGTCTGCTGGCCGAGCCGATCGCCATGGTCTTCGCGGTGCGCGACCGACCCGACGTGTTGTCGGGCCTGCCGGAACTGCAGATCCACGGCCTGTCGGACGCGGAGGCCCGAGACCTGTTGGAGTCCGTCATGTTCGGCGGAATCGATCCCCGCGTGCGAGACCGCATCGTCGCAGAGACCCGCGGCGTACCCCTGGCGATCGTCGAAGTGCCTCGAACCGTCTCCGCGGCGGAACTTGCAGGCGGCTTCTGGATCTCGGGCAAGCGCAACTCGACGGCCGCGATCGAGGAGGGCTTCGTGCAGCGCATCAAGGCCCTCCCGGCCGAGACGCAAACGCTGCTGCTCGTCGCGGCGGCGGAGCCGGTTGGCGACGCGGCACTGTTCTTGAGCGCCGCAGCGCGGCTTGGCATTCCGGTCGACGCGCTGGCGCCCGCCGAAGCCGCCGGCGTGATCGAGTTCGGCCCCCGCATGCGATTCCACCACCCGTTGATGCGCTCGGCCGCCTACCGCGCGGCCGACCTGAACGAGCGCAGGGCGATACACCGCGCACTCGCAGAAGCCACCGATCCCGAAGTCGACCCCGACCGACGAGCATGGCACGCCGCGACTGCGGCGGCGGGACCCGACGATACCGTGGCCGCCGAGTTGGAGGGTTCGGCCGCCCGCGCCCAATGCAGGGGTGGCGTCGCTGCGGCGGCGGCCTTCCTGGAACGCGCGACCGTCCTCACCGCGGACCCGGCACTGCGTGGGTCACGGGCCATCGCCGCCGCCCAGGCCAAACGAGAAGCGGCAGCGCCCGAGGCGGCCTACGAACTACTCGCCTTGGCGGACGCGGCGCGGCTATCCGAGCTCCAGCGAGCCCAGATAGCTCGGATGCGCGCTCAGATCGAGTTCG
>JAOPVF010000429.1 GCA_025963195.1 Mycobacterium sp.
G
The DNA here is from genome assembly GCA_025963195.1 of Mycobacterium sp. Lineage (GTDB taxonomy): Bacteria > Actinomycetota > Actinomycetes > Mycobacteriales > Mycobacteriaceae > Mycobacterium. Next base: position 2 of record JAOPVF010000429.1, read on the forward strand.
GCTGGGAGATTCAGCGCCGCTGCCCGCACTTGAAGGCCGACCTGTCGAAGTTCGGGGTGGTGGACGGCGCGACGTTGACGTGCAATCTGCACGGCTGGTCGTGGAATCTGACGAACGGCCGCTGTCTGACGTCCAAGGGCCACGAGTTGAGGGCGTCGAAGAAGACGACATGACGCGCTCTGGAGGCCCGCAGTACGACGACGGCCAGGTTCAATTGGATCGGCAGGCGATCACGTTGCGGCGCTACCACTTTCCGTCGGGCACCTCGAAGGTCATCCCACTGCGGGCCGTCCGCGGCTACAGGGCCGAATCCCTCGGGCTGTTCACGGAGCGATTCCGCGTCTGGGGCAGCACCGACCCACGCCGATGGATGCCGTTGGACGTGTGGCGCCCGATCAAGTCCACGCTGGTGATACTCGACGTACCCGGCACCCGGCCAAGCCCGGCGTTCACCCCTTTGCGCCCAGGCGAGTTCGTCGCCGTTCTCGACGAGCTGCTCAAGGGTTAGCCTTCGCGCTGCGAAACCGTCTGCCGCAGTTCGGAGTACACGTCGGATTCAGTGTCGTACACCCGGACGATCGCCTGGTCGCCCGGCTTCAGGAAGGTCGACTCACCGAGCGGGGTGTAGCGCGTAGCACCGATCCCGATCAAGACGTTCTCCGGGTGCCCGCTGGCCACCATCAGCGCACCGACGTCCTCCAGAGGAGTCTCGGGTGAGCCCTTCTGATTGGCGAGGCGCTCGGTGACCCAGTCGAGCAGCACCTCGCCGTAGTACGAGTAGCCGAGCAGCGGACTGTCGACGCCGTAGGCGTGCTCCTGGCCGTCGGCGGTGCGCAGGTTGCAAACCAACCGCAGGGTCGACGTAGGGCCGTCCGGGGTCAGATCACCGATGTCGAAGAACTGTGCGGCAACGCCTTTCGACGCCGGGCCCCAGTTCTTCTTGTGGCTGATCTTCGGCGCACCCGGCCGCCGGATGGAGCAGTCGTTGAACGCGCCGAGCGCGAACGGCCTTAGTGTCACCACGGTGTCGCCCTCCCACACCACCCGGCACGCCAGGCCGACCTCGGGCTCGATCTGCAGGTTCAGCGGCCCGCCATCGGGATTGGCCTCCGGCAGCAAGATGGTGTCGTGTGATAGCGGGAACTCGCCGAGAAAACCATCGGAACCCGGTGCGTACCAAGGGAAGATGCCCTTCGGGGCTTCAACTTCCGCACCCGCTCCACCGTCTACGTTGACGAAGTCCGCGGCCTCGCCCGCCTGTTCGAGGTGGCCCGCGAAGTTGCCAGCGACGCCGAACCCGAACCAGGTCCGCAACTCGGCCTCGTCTAGTTCAAGCATGGCAAGTTCGCTCCTATTGAGTTCTGTCTCGCTCATGGCGTCAGCACCGACCTTCCGACGTAGGGCACCAGCGCATCCGGCACCCGCACACTGCCGTCGGGTTGCTGGTGGTTCTCCAGGATGGCGACCAGCCAGCGGGTGGTCGCCAGCGTGCCGTTGAGCGTCGCCGCGATCTGCGGCTTGCCGTTTTCGTCGCGGTAGCGGGTGGACAGGCGCCGCGCCTGGAACGTCGTGCAGTTCGACGTCGACGTCAGCTCCCGGTAGGTGCCCTGCGTCGTCACCCACGCCTCGCAGTCGAACTTGCGCGCTGCCGACGATCCGAGATCGCCTGCTGCGACGTCGATGACGCGATAGGGCACCTCGATCTGGGCGAGCATCTGCTTCTCCCAACCCAGCAGCCGCTGGTGCTCGGCCTCGGCGTCCTCGGGCTTGCAGTAGACGAAGCCCTCGACCTTGTCGAACTGGTGCACCCGGATGATGCCGCGAGTGTCCTTGCCGTAGCTGCCCGCTTCGCGGCGGAAGCACGACGACCAGCCCGCGTAGCGTCGCGGCCCTTCCGACAGATCGATGATCTCGTCGGCGTGGTAGCCGGCAAGAGGTACCTCCGAGGTTCCGACGAGGTACATGTCGTCCGCCTCGAGGTGGTAGACCTCGTCGGCGTGCGCACCGAGAAAACCGGTGCCCTGCATCACTTCTGGCCGCACCAGCACCGGGGGGATCATCAGCGTGAAGCCGTTGTCGGTGGCCAGCCGGACCGCGAGTTGCATGACGCCCAACTGCAGCAGCGCGCCGAATCCGGTGAGGAAGGAGAAGCGCGCACCGGACACCTTGGCCCCGCGTTCCATGTCGATCAGGCCAAGCGCTTCACCGAGTTCCAGGTGGTCCTTCGGGTCCGCGATCGCCGTCGGCTCGCCGACCGTCTCCAACACGACGAAGTCGTTCTCGCCGCCCGCTGGAACCCCGTCGATGATCACGTTGCCGATCGTCATGTGCGCGGCGGTGAACGCGGCCTCGACGGCCGCCTGTTCGGCTTCGGCCGCCTTGACCTGTTCGGCGAGCTGCTTGGCGCGCGACAGCAGGGCAGGCCGCTCGTCGGGCGACGCCGCACCGACGCGCTTGCTGGCCACCTTCAGTTCGGCGCGCAGGTCGTCCGCGGTGGAGATCACGGCGCGCCGCTTCGCGTCGGCGTCCAACAGCGCGTCGACGAGAGCCGGATCCTCGCCGCGAGCCCGTTGCGACGCGCGTACCCGGTCCGGGTCGTCACGTAGCAGCTTGAGGTCGATCACGGCCGCAACCTTACTTTCGGCCGTTCGCCGCGAGTTCGCGGGGCACAACCACATAACATTACAACTGCAACTCTTGTCACAGGACTCGACGCGCCTGTCACAATGGACGCGATGTTGGACGCACCCGATCGCGAGGATCAGCTCGCTGAGTCTGATCGACGATCAGGCTCGACGCCCTGGTGGCAGAGCCTGCAGGCCACGTCGACGCGACGCGGTCTGCTGCTCACGGCCCTCGGTGGGCTCCTCATCGCCGGTCTCATCACCGCACTTCCCGCCGGCGAGGACGGCAAGAGCCCGATCGGCCTGATCGGCGGCACGTCGATAGGCGCCCGCGGCAGCGACACATTCGACCACGCCAAGAGCGGCGACTGCCTGAACTGGCCCGAGCGCACCCCGGACGCGGCGCAGATCGTCGACTGCAAGGACGAACACCGCTTCGAGGTCTCCGAGGCCATCGACATGCGGACCTTCCCCGGCAGCGAGTACGGACCCGACGCGGCGCCCCCCTCGCCCGCCCGCATCCAGCAGATCAGCTCGGAGCAGTGCCAGGCATCGGCGCGCCAGTACCTCGCCGCCAAGTACGACCCGAACGGCAAGTTCAGCGTCAGCCTGCTGTGGTCGGGCGACAAGGCCTGGCGCCAGTCCGGTGAGCGCAGGATGCTGTGCGGCCTGCAGCTGCCCGGCCCGAACAACCAACAGCTGGGATTCCGGGGCAAGATCGCCAACGTCGACCAGTCGAAGGTGTGGTCGGCCGGTACGTGTCTCGGCATCAACCCTGCGACCAACCAGCCCACGGATATCCCCGTCGACTGCGGCGCGCCTCACGCCATGGAGGTGACCGGCTCGGTGAACCTCGCCGAGAAGTTCCCTGGCGCGCTGCCCGCGGAGGCCGACCAGGATGCCTTCGTCAAGGATTCGTGCACCCGCATGACCGATGCGTACCTGGCGCCGATCCAGCTGCGCAGCACCACGCTCACGCTGATCTACAGCACCATCTCGCTGCCGAGCTGGTCGGCAGGCAGCCATCAGGTGTCGTGCAGCATCGGCGCGACTCTGGGCAACGGCGGCTGGTCGACGCTGCTCAATGGCGCCAAGGATGCGCTGATGATCAACGGTCAGCCGCCGATCGCGCCGCCGGACATCCCCGAGGACCGGCTGAACCTGCCGCCGATCCCGGTGATCGAGCCGCAGGTGCCGGACACCTCCTCGCAGTCCGGCGGTTCCCAGAGCACCGACCCGGGTCAGCAGACTCAGCACATGCCCGGGCAGCATTCGACGGCCACGACGGGGACGACGGGGACCTCGGCGGCGCCGACGCCCGCGCCTCCTCAAGGGGGTAACACGTTCCTCAACGGGCCACCGCCGCCAGGTCCGCCGCAGGATGGGCCGCCGCCGCCCGACGGCGCCCCGCCGCAGGGTCCCGGCGCGCCTCCCGGCCCCGCTGCCCCTCCGCCTGATGCCGGGCCTGCCTTGGGGCCACCGCCGGGCGAACCCCTGCCGCCATCGCCGCCGCCAGGGCAGTAGCCGCGTGGCCGTGCGGATGAGCCCGCAACGGTTTGACGAGCTGGTGTCCGACGCACTCGACCTGATTCCACCCGAGCTCGCGGCGGCGATCGACAACGTCG
>JAOPVF010000440.1 GCA_025963195.1 Mycobacterium sp.
AGGTACACGCGCACCAGGTCAGCTGCGGGGCTTTGGGCGTCCAGGTCGCTGCTGTCGAATCGGCTTGCGGTGGCATTAGCCATAACGGCCTCCTAGTCGGCTGGAACAGTCAAGAGCTACAACGTCGAAACAGCTCTAAGAGTTCCCACCGGCCGCTGGTCTCACACCTTCTGACCTGCACCGATTCGGCGACGACCTGAGAATGTCCTGAGAAGTGATGAAGAATTTCCTCATCAGGGAACGTCGTGATCCGACTCCGTCGAATCGTGTTGCGGCGGAAGGTCCCTGCGATGCTCCAGCGCGGGCCGCTCAGCGGTCGGAAACAGCGGGATCTGCGTCCTCCCCGCATAACGCCGCGGTTCTTCTGCCCGCCGGGGCGGCCGGTCGTTGGCGATCAACACCGCGATCCACGGCAGCGGGATCGACGCCATCAGGATGCCTAGTGAGATCAAGCCGTTGTGCCATACGCCGTACGCGGCGGCGGCCAACAGGAGCGCGGGGACGCGCCACGACATGATGGTGAGGTACTTGCGCACCCGCTCGCGGTGCTGCTCCTCGTAGGGCTGCGCCGCACGGGTGATGAGGACCGGTCGACCATCGTCGTCGAAACTCAGCTCGTGGCCGTGTTTCATACCCCTACTGTTCCACAGATCGCGTGTCCCAAACGGCCCGGTTTCCTCACGATGCCATCGCGGGCACAATGAACGTCATGCAGACCGAGACCATCGAACGCACCGACAGCGACGAACGCGTCGACGACGGGACAGACGACGACGCTCCCAAGGTCTTCCACTACGTGAAGAAGAACAAGATCGCCGAGAGCGCGGTCATGGGCACCCACGTCGTCGCCCTCTGTGGCGAGGTGTTCCCGGTGACCAAGGCAGCCAAGCCCGGTTCGCCGGTATGCCCCGACTGCAAGCGGGTCTACGAGTCGCTCAAGAAGTAGTCGGGGGCTCGGCCGGGGGATCGCCGTTGGCTTCGTGGGCCTTCCCGTTGGTGCGCGCCTCGGCCTGCTCCTCGATCCAGCCGCGCAGCCGATGCGCATGGGTCACCGGGGCGGGCCACTCCTCTTGAATGGCGGCGTTCAACTCGGCGCCCAGCATGATCGCGAAGCCGAGGAAGAACGCGAACAGCAGGAATGCGATCGGCGTGGCCAACGCGCCGTATGTGTAGCCGGTCGCGGTGATCGACGTCAGGTAGACCCGAAGACCCACCGTGGTCACCAGGAACACCGCCGCTGCCAGAACCGACCCGAGCAGTAACCGGTGCGATGGCAGCGGCCGTGGCAGCGACACCCGATAGAGGAACGTCACCGCAAGGACGAAGCCGAGGAAGAGCACCGGGTAGTAGCCGTAGCGCAGCACGTTGGCCCAGCTCTCTGGAATGTGCTCACCGACCTTGATCGGGCCCAGCGCGATGAACGGCGCCGTCACGATGACGAACACCAACATGCCCACGTACAGGCCGAGCGCGTAGAACCGCTGCCGCACGGGGTGCCGCAGCGGCGTCTGATCGTGCGCCTCGACGATCGAGTCGACGAACGCCGACACCGCCGACGAGCCCGCCCACAGCGAGATGACGAACCCGATCGACACCACCTCGCCTCGAGCGCCCAACAGGATGTCGCGGATCGTCGGCTCGATGATCTCGTTGACGACGTTGGGAGAGAAGAAGCTGTTGGCAGTGCGGATCAGTCGATCCTCGATGGTCGGCAGCGTCTGAGGGCCGAAGATCGGCGCCACGTACGCCAGGCTGCCCAGCATGCCGAGCAGCAGCGGCGGCAGCGACAGGGCGCACCAGAACGCCGCCTGGGCCGACTCGGAGAAGATCGAGTCGTCCCAACTCTTCGACAACGTGCGCTTGGTGATGCGCCAAATGTGGTGGCGCGAAGGCTTCACTGGCGGGGGCTGGTCAGTCATGACCACACCAGCATTCCCGATGATGGACTCGCACGCCCCGCGCGGGGGCGTGCTGAGTCCGTCAGGAGTCGGTCGTCTTGACCACGATCACGGCCGCCAGCTCGACGAGCTTCGCCTCGTGCTCGTTGGCGTGATGCTGGCAAAAGAGCAGCTCGGCACCCGACGGCAAGGTCGCGCGGACGCGAGCGGCTGCGCCGCAACGGTCACAGCGATCAGCCCGGGTCAGTTCGGGGCTGGTCAGAGTTGCGTTCATGGCTCCTCCTGAGTCTCGCGTAGTTCTACTGTGTCAGACGTTTTGGCTTCCGGCCTTGTTCCCCGACCGTTCATCGGTGTGTCGTGTCTCACGTGTCGGCGAAGTTGCGGGCAAGGCAGGCTGACCTCATGATCCCGACGCCGAGTGTGCTAGTGCACCTGTGCACCGCCGACGACTGGCAACGCGCGCAGGAGACCGGCGAGCACCGACCGCCATCGCTCGACGAGGTCGGCTTCGTGCACATGTCGGCCGCCGAGCAGGTCCATCTGCCCGCCAACCGGCTCTACGCCGGCCGCACGGACCTGCTATTGCTGCGCTGCGATCCGGCGTTGGTGGGCGCAACGGTGCGGTGGGAGCCGGGCGTGCCGACCGATCCGGCGGCCATGCTGTTCCCGCATCTGTACGGCCCGCTGCCCGTGGCCGCTGTGACGAATGTCACGCCGTACCTGCCTCTGCCCGACGGGTCGTTCGCCGAACTGCCCGCCGATCAGTCCGAGGCAACGTAGGCGTCGACCTCGATCTCGACGAGCAGTTCGGGCTCGATGAGGGCGGACACCTCTAGCATCGACGTGACGGGGCGGATGTCGCCGAACACCTCGGCGTGCACCGCTCCGAGTTCCTGCCACCGGCTGATGTCGGTGACGAACATCCGGGTGCGCACGACGTCGCTGATGCTGGCGCCGACTTCGCCGAGTGCTATTTCGATGCGGCGCAATGCTTCCCGCGCCTGCTCGACGATGCCGTCGCCAGGAGCGGTGGTGCCCGACACCGCCACGAGTGGGCCGATGCGTACCGCCCGCGCGTAGCCGACCTGATCCTCGAACGGCGATCCCGACGACACGGTGATCCGGTCCGGCGCCATCAGGCAGTCCTCGCTTCCACGATCGACAGCGGTCCTGCCGTCTCGACGACACGTTGGAGCCGGAAACCGGCACGCGCCAACAGGTTTGCGTACTCGGAGCGGGTCCGTTCCTTGCCGCCCGCAATGGCCAACATCTCGAGGTCGAGCATGGTCCCGAAGTGTGACGAAGCCTGTTGCGGCAGAACCATTTCCAGCAACAGGAGCTTGGCCTGCGGACCCATCGCCGCGCGGACGTTGCTCAGAATGAGCAGCGCGGTCTCCTCGTCCCAGTCATGGATGATCGTCTTGAGCAGGTATGCGTCGCCGCCCTCGGGGACCGCGTCCATGAACGAGCCGGCCGACACGGTGCAGCGGTCGGCGACTCCGGCAGCGTCCAGCACCGGTGCGGCCCCTTCGACCACCGACGGCAGGTCGAAGAGCACCCCATTGGCGTTGGGTGCGCTCTTCAGGACGGCGGCGAGAAGGGACCCATGACCGCCGCCGACGTCGACGATCCGACCGAACCCGGAGAAGTCGTAGACGGCCAGCACCGGATCGGTGGCCATCGCACTCATCGACGTCATCGCGTCGTTGAACACCACGGCCAGTTCGGGGTTGGTGTCCAGGTACTCGAAGAAGGTCGTGCCACGCAACTTCATTGGGGCGGGTTCACCGGTCTTGACGGAGTGCAGAAGGCTGCCCCAGTGCTCCCACTGCGCAGGATCGCCTATGAGCAGCATCATGGCCCGCATCGAGCCCGGTGCGTCGGCCCGCAACGCATCGCCCATGGGCGTCAGCGCGAACGTGTCGTCGCGGCGCTGCTCGAACACGCCCTTGCCTGCCAGTGCCCGCATCAGCCGAAAGACCGCATCGGGATCGGCACCGACCCGGCGGGCGACCTCGGCGGCGTTCAACGGCCCGCCGGCCAGTTCGTCGGGGATGCCCAGCTTGGTCGCCACGTACAGAGCCTGCGTCGTCCAGCTTCCGTTCGCGATCTCCAACAACGCGATGTTGCCTGGCACCATCGCGCGGGTCAGCTTCTGCAAGCCGCCACGGATCCGGTCGACGACGCGAACGAGGCGGACCGGTGGCGCTTTTCGAGTGTCGGGCACGGTGTAACGATACCGGTCGCCCGCAAGTCGATTGCGCGACAACGGGTTACCACCAGATCGTCAAGACGGTCGTACCCGAACTCCTAGTCCAGGTAGTCGCGCAACACCTGAGAACGGCTGGGGTGCCGCAACTTCGACATCGTCTTGCTCTCGATCTGGCGGATCCGCTCGCGGGTCACGCCGTAGACCTGGCCGATCTCGTCGAGGGTGCGGGGCTGGCCGTCGGTGAGCCCGAACCGCAGCCGCACCACGCCCGCCTCGCGCTCGGAGAGCGTCTCGAGCACCGACTGCAGCTGGTCCTGAAGCAACGTGAACGACACCGCGTCCACGGCCACCACGGCCTCGGAGTCCTCGATGAAGTCACCGAGCTGGCTGTCGCCCTCGTCGCCGATGGTCTGGTCGAGGGAGATCGGCTCACGCGCGTACTGCTGGATCTCCAGCACCTTCTCCGGCGTGATGTCCATTTCCTTGGCAAGCTCTTCCGGCGTGGGCTCGCGGCCCAGATCCTGGAGCAGCTCACGCTGGATGCGGCCGAGCTTGTTGATGACCTCGACCATGTGCACGGGAATGCGGATGGTGCGGGCCTGGTCGGCCATGGCGCGGGTGATTGCCTGGCGGATCCACCACGTGGCGTACGTGGAGAACTTGTAGCCCTTGGTGTAGTCGAACTTCTCGACCGCACGGATCAGACCCAGGTTGCCTTCCTGGATGAGGTCGAGGAACGCCATGCCGCGGCCCGTGTAGCGCTTGGCCAGCGAGACGACGAGGCGCAGGTTGGCCTCGAGCAGGTGGTTCTTCGCGCGGTCGCCGTCACGGCAGATCCAGGTGTAGTCGCGTCGCTGAGCAGTGGTCAGCTTCTCGCCCTTTTCGGCGAACTCCGACATCAACTGCGTGGAGTACAGGCCGGCCTCGATCCGCTTGGCGAGCTCGACCTCCTCCTCGGCGTTGAGCAGCGCGACCTTGCCGATCTGCTTGAGATAGGCCCGCACCGAGTCGGCCGAAGCGGTGAGCTCGGCGTCCTTGCGGGCCTGTCGCAGGGCCTCGGATTCCTCTTCGTCCCAGACGAAGTCGCCAGAGGCCTTGTCCTTCTCGGACGGCTCGGCGATGTCTTCCTCGGCTTCGGCGGGTGCCGCGGGAACGGCGGCCGACGCGACGGGCTTCTTTGCGCCGTCAGCGGTTTCCTCGGCGTCGTCGGCGACCGGTTCGTCGGCGTCGAGATCGTCGAGATCGAGGTCGGGCTCGTCGACCAGCACGTCGGGTTCGGCGTCGAGGTCGTCGCCGGAGTCCAGTTCCGTGGTGGCCTCGAGACCGCCGACGGTCTCGGTCTCTGCAGCCTTCTTGGCGCGCGGTGCGCGCTTCGCCGGGGCCTTGGTGGCGGTCGCCGACTCGGGCTTCGCCGCGGCGGCCTTGGTAGCCCGCTTGGCGGGAGCCCGCTTCGCAGGGGATTTGGGGGCGCTGTGCGTCACGGGCTCGTCGGTGGCGGTACTAGCCTTCGTCGCTGTCACGTGCACCCTTTCGTCTTGCGGATCTCGGAGGCGTGGGCGTGCGCCACCGTAAAGCGTCGGCTGTCGAATGTTGGCGTTGATCTCAATCTCGGATACTCGCCGCTATCCGTTATGCGGCCGCCGTTGACCATTGTAACGACAGTGTGGGCCACTGCCCCTACGAGCGGCGAATTTGCTCGTCCGGCGAGCCGCCGGGACGAGACGTCAGCCGGTGGTCGCGTCCACGTCGCCAGCCATCGCGGCACCGACGATGCCCGCTGTGTTCAGCAGGGCGGCCGCCACGACGGGCGTGCGGTTCTTCAGGAGGGGAATCCACTTGTCGGCCTTGCGGCTGATGCCGCCACCTGCGATGAGCAGGTCGGGCCAGACCGCGTTCTCGATCGCGACGAGCACGGTGGTGACCTCCTGGGACCACCGCTCGTAGCTCCAGCCCTTGCGGTCCTTGACCGACGAGGCAGCGCGGTGTTCGGCCTCCTTGCCGCCGACCTCGAGGTGCCCGAATTCGGTGTTGGGCAGCAGCACGCCGTTGTGGATCACCGCGGAGCCGATGCCGGTGCCGAACGTCAGCAGCACGATCACGCCCGAGTTGTCCTTGCCCGCGCCGAACTTCTCCTCCGCGAGTCCGGCGGCGTCGGCGTCGTTGAGGACCGTCACTGCCTGCCCGTTGAGTTCGGCCGAGATGACGTCGCGGGCGTTGGTCCCGATCCAGCCCTTGTCCACGTTGGCAGCGGTCCGCACGGTGCCGTCGGTCACGACGCCGGGGTAGGTGACCCCGAGGCTGCCGGTCCAACCGAACTCGCGGACCACGGCGGCGACGGTCTTGGCTACCGCGTCCGGAGTGGACGGCTGCGGTGTCGGCAGCTTGAACCGCTCACCGATGAGTGCGCCGGTGTCGAGATCGACGATGCCGCCCTTGACGCCACTGCCCCCGACGTCGACGCCGAAGCCCCGCCGTTGCGAGCCGTTGGTGCTTGGATCAGCGGGTGGGGTGTCGGTGGCGGTCATGAGCGCTCCTCTTCGAGAGGCTTGCAGGGGCGACGCGACCCACACATTAGTGCCTCGCCAAACGTGATGTGGGCCTGCCGCGTAACCCGGAAGACTCGATCCGTGTTGCGATTACCGGCGTGACTGAAATCGACTCCGACCCCGAGAGCCTGCGCGCCGTCGCGGAAGGGCTGGCCGCGGAGGCCGCCGAGTTCGTGCGGCGTCGCCGTACCGAAGTGTTCGGTGACTCCGCCGAGCGCGACACAGTCGGATCGGCGGTGCGGTCCAAGAGTTCGCCGACCGACCCGGTCACCATCGTCGACACCGAGACCGAGCGGCTGTTGCGCGATCGGCTCGCCGTGCTGCGCCCCGGTGATCCCGTACTCGGCGAAGAAGGCGGTGGAGCCGCACGGGTCGAGGCAGGGCGGCCGCTGTGGGTGCTCGACCCGATCGACGGCACGGTGAACTTCGTCTACGGCATCGAGGGCTATGCGGTGTCGGTCGGAGTGCAGATCGACGGCGCGTCGGTGGCCGGTGCTGTCGCGAACGTGCCGACCGGAGAGGTGTTCTCCGCCGCGGTCGGTCACGGCGCCCACGTACGGCGCGGCGGTGTGTCGACGTCGCTGCGCTGCACGGCCGTCGACGATCTGGCGATGGCACTGGTGGGCACCGGATTCGGCTACGCGCGGGAGCAGCGCATACGGCAGGCCGAGGTGTTGGCTCGATTGCTGCCCGACGTCCGCGACGTGCGCCGCCTCGGGTCGTGCGCGCTGGACCTGTGCATGGTGGCCGCGGGCCGCATGGACGCCTACTACGAGGACGGCGTGCACGTCTGGGACTGGGCGGCGGGGGCGCTGATCGCCGCGGAGGCGGGTGCGCAACTCATCCTGCCGCCCGTCGACGGCGACTCGGATCTGCTCATCGTGGCGGCGGCACCGGGTATCGCCGAGGAGTTCGGCGCGGCGCTGCGGCAGGCGGGCGCCTTCGGATAGGGGCGAGCGAAGCGACGGGAGATGGCATAGGGGCGAGCGAAGCGACGGGAGATG
>JAOPVF010000443.1 GCA_025963195.1 Mycobacterium sp.
CCGCCGCCATGGGAGCACGGCCTGGCGGAGCGGAGTCTCGCTGCCATGTGGACGACCTACCGCGAGCTCGGGTATCAACGGCTGGTCTACACCATCACGGCTATCGTCCTCGACGACGTCATGGCCGGCGTCGAAATCGCTTCGGAGATCATCGGACTCGTCGGCCGGCCGCCGTCGGAGTCACAGGGCGGTTAGCCCGAGTCCCCTGCGGTCACCGTGTTCCAGGCAGCCGCAACAGCAGCCGCGCACCGCGCAACGGGCTGGCACCCAACGTCGCCGTGCCGCCGTGCAGCTCGGCCTGCTGTGCAACGAGTGCGAGCCCCAAGCCGGAGCCCGACCGGGAGGCGGTCGTACCTCGAGAGAACCTCTCGAAGACTTCGTCGCGCTCCTCCTCGGGCACGCCTGCACCGTTGTCGTCGACTGCGATCTCCACGCCCTCCGCGGAACTGATTGCGCTGAGCTGGATTTCGGTGGCATCGCCGTGCTTGACGGCGTTGGCGATGGCGTTGTCGATGACGAGTCGCAACCCTGCGGGCAGGCCCACCATCAGCACGCTCGGCGAGGGCACCAGCGAAACGTGCAGGGAGGGATAGGTGTGCTGGGCGTCGTGGGCCGCGCGATCGAGCAGCTCGGTGATGTCAAAGGGGACGAAGTCATCGACGGTGGTCAGTTCGCCCTGTGCCAGGCGTTCCAGCGCCGTCAGTGTCGCCTCGATCCTGCTCTGAGTACGCATGACGTCGCCGAGCACCTCCTTGCGCTGCTCGTCGGGCAACTCCAAGGTGGACAGCACTTCCAGGTTGGTGCGCATCGCGGTCAGCGGGGTGCGAAGTTCGTGCGAGGCGACCGCGGCGAAGTCCCGTGCCGATTCCAGCGCCGCCCTGGTGCGCTGCTGCTCGCTGCCGATGCGGGCCAACATCCCCTCGACGGCTTCGGCGATCTCCTCGGCCTCCTGCACTCCGCGGACCTTGACTTCGTCGGGATTGGACTGGGCGTTGATGGCGCGCGCCTGCTGGGCGAGCAGCCGGAAGGGGTTGATCATGATCAGCCACATCACCCAGCCGACCAGCACGGTGCCGACGATGACGCCGCCGCAAATCAGCAGCACCCTCAGGTGCAGCTCGTTGATTCGATGCTGGGTCTCGGCCACCGGCGCACCGAGTGCGATCGAGGCCAGACCCGCCGAGAAGGTCCGCACCCGGTACTCCACGCCGTTGATGGTGGTGTTGGTGTAGCCGCTGTCGAACTGGGGCAGCGTGATGTTGCTTGGCACCGACACGGTCGTGCCTCCCACACGGGCGGTGCGCACCAGGCTGCCGTCCGGCATGGGCTCTTCGGCACTGGTCTGCTGTGCGGTGCTGAGCAGCGAACTGATGTCGCCAAGCCCGCTCAGCGAGTCCAGGCGCCGGTCGAGTTGGCTGTACTGGTCATTGGTGACGCCGACCCACACCCAGGTGCCGAGGGTGATGACCAGAACGACGACCGCGAGCGCCGAGATGACGACGATGGTGCGCAGCGAAAGCACCCGCATCGGCAGCCTCAGCAGCCGATACACCCCATCCTCTGGTGCCACTACTGACCCCGCGGCACGAAGCCAACGCCGGTCGTTGACGCATCGTTCATGAGTCCATGGTGCCTGACGTACCCCGTGATGGCGGAAAGGACCGTCTCGGGCGACGAGCTCCGGTTCAGCCGATTCCGATGCCGACGCCAAACGAACCGCTGTCCTCGTCCGGATGATTCGGGCACGACACGTCGACATATGCGGTGGTGCGGCTTTCAGGGGAGTCGCCTGGAATGTTGACCCCGGTCACCTGGCACACGTCGAGCGGTTCGGTGTTGAACCCACTGACCCAGTTGATCTGAACGATGTAACCCTCACTCTTCAGTTCGTTGATGACCGTGTCGGCGGATCCGTGAAGCACCGGTTCGGCGTCGGCTACCGGTGCGACGGCAATGGCAGCGGCGATGAGCAGTAGTGGTGCGAAGTGCCCCGGCACGAGAGACATCGGACCCTCCAAACAGCTGGGCGTGTTCATTCATGTTACGACTTGGCGGGCAACGGGTTTGAATTCAGCCGGAACCACGTCGTCATGGTCCGTCGACACCGAGAGGTCATGCCAGGTCGCCTGCTCCGCGGCGACCACCTCCAGCTTCGCCGCGACGCCGGCATAGCAGTCGCCACCGAGTTGGATGCGCAACGGCGGTTCGGCCAAGTCTCCGATGTGGACGATCGCTGCGGCCGCCTTGACCGGGTCGCCGGGCTGGGCGTGGTTCACGTCGGCCGCCGTGGTGCGCATGGCGCCCGCGGTCTCGGCATAGTCGTCGATGACGTTCGCTTCGGTGTGCAGGCTGGACCCATCGAGGAAGTCGGTCCGGAAGTAGCCGGGTTCCACGATGGTGACGGCGATGCCCAACGGTTCCAATTCCTTTGCGAGTGCTTCGGAGAACCCTTCGACGGCGAACTTCGTGGAGCAGTAGATGCCCCAACCGGCCGATCCGACGAACCCGCCGATCGAGGAGATGTTGATGATCCGACCGGATCGCTGCGCCCGCAGTGTCGGTAGCACCGCTCGGATGACGTTGAGGGCTCCGAAGACGTTCGTGTCGTAGACGGAACGCGCCGCCGCGTCCGATGCTTCTTCTACTGCGCCCAGTAGCCCTCGGCCTGCGTTGTTGACCACGACGTCGATGCGGCCGAACTTCTCGACACCCGCGGTGACCGCCTCGGCGATCTGGGCTTCGTCGGTCACGTCGACGGCGACGGGAAGTACGCGGTCGCCGGCATCGGGGAAGCGGTCGGTGATCGCGGCGGTGCTGCGGGCGGTCGCGACGACCTCGTGGCCTGCTGCCAGGGCCTTGTCGATGATCTCGGCGCCGAACCCGCGGGAGGCACCGGTAATGAACCACACACTCATGTTGGATCTCCTTCGACGACGACTGGCGGTGTCTCGATCGAACCTATGCCAGTCGAACCGGCGTGGGTGTTGACTTCGCATTCGAAGAATGGCTATGGTCCACATCACTTATTGAAACGTTTCAACCCGGATCGGCGCAGGTGCCACGAACTGGCCGCTACAAGGGAGGTGATGGCGCGATGAACTCGCTGCTGGACGACATTGCCATCGAGCTGCCGTCGTGGGCGTTCGGCAACTCCGGCACCCGATTCAAGGTGTTCGGCACGCCCGGCACGCCACGCACGGTGCAGGAGAAGATCGCCGACGCCGCCACGGTGCACAGGTTCACCGGCATGGCTCCCACCGTCGCGCTGCACATCCCGTGGGACCGCGTCGACGACTACGCCGCGCTGAGCGCCTACGCCCGCGAACACGGTGTCCAGCTCGGCACCATCAACTCCAACACCTTCCAGGACGACGACTACAAGTTCGGCAGCCTGACCCACACCGACAAGGCGGTGCGGCAGAAGGCGATCGACCACCACCTGGCCTGCATCGAGATCATGGACCAAACGCGATCGCGGGACCTCAAGATCTGGCTGGCCGACGGCACCAACTACCCGGGCCAGGGCGACATCCGCGGCAGGCAGGACCGGTTGGCCGAATCCCTGGCCGCCATCTATCAGCACATCGGTGAACACCAACGGATGGTGTTGGAGTACAAGTTCTTCGAGCCGGCGACATACATGACCGACGTACCCGACTGGGGCACCGCCTACGCCCAGGTCTGCGCCCTGGGTGACCGGGCAATGGTCTGTCTGGACACCGGGCACCACGCACCGGGCACCAACGTCGAGTTCATCGTTGCGCAGCTGCTGCGGTTGGGCAGGCTCGGCTCGTTCGACTTCAATTCGCGCTTCTATGCCGACGACGACCTCATCGTCGGCGCCGCCGATCCGTTCCAACTGTTCCGCATCATGTTCGAGGTGATCCGCGGTGGCGGGCTGGAATCCGGGGGCGAGCGAAGCGACGGGGGAAGGGCTAAGCCGGCGCTGGCGTTGATGCTCGACCAGTGCCACAACGTGGAGGCCAAGATTCCCGGTCAGATCCGCTCGGTGCTGAACGTCGCCGAGATGACGGCGCGTGCGCTGCTGGTCGACACCGTGGCACTGGCCGCGGCGCAGGACGCGGGCGACGTGCTGAGCGCGAATGACATCTTCATGGACGCCTTCTACACCGACGTCCGTCCCGCGATGGCGCGGTGGCGCGCCGAGCGCGGCCTTCCCGAGCATCCGATGCGGGCATTCGCCGAGTCCGGCTATCAGCAGACCATCGACGCCGAGCGCGTCGGTGGCACTCAATCCTCGTGGGGAGCATGACATGACGAACCCGACCGTCGCCGAGCTGATCGCCAGGTCCAACCGGCTGGGCAGCGATCCCCGCAACACCAACTACGCGGGTGGCAACACCTCGGCCAAGGGCATCGAGATCGACCCCGTCACCGGTGATCCAGTGGACCTGTTGTGGGTCAAGGGATCCGGTGGAGACCTGGGCACCCTGAGCGAGGGCGGCCTCGCGGTGCTGCGGCTGGACCGGATGCGGTCGCTCGTCGACGTGTACCCCGGCGTCCAGCGCGAGGACGAGATGGTGGCTGCCTTCGACTACTGCCTGCACGGGAAGGGCGGTGCCGCGCCGTCGATCGACACCGCGATGCACGGTTTGGTCGACGCAGCACACGTCGACCACCTGCACCCCGATTCCGGGATCGCGCTAGCCACCGCGGCCGACGGCGAGGCACTGACCAAGGAGATCTTCGGCGACCGCGTGCTGTGGGTTCCCTGGCGGCGCCCCGGTTTTCAGCTGGGTCTCGACATCGCCGAGATCAAGAAGCGCAACCCGCAGGCGATCGGCACCATCCTCGGCGGCCACGGCATCACCGCCTGGGGCGACACCTCCGCGGAGTCCGAGGCGTACTCGCTGGAGATCATCGACACCATCGCGCGCTACATCGACACCCACGGCAAGCCGGCGCCTTTCGGGGCGCCCCTCGACGGCTACGCCGGTCTGCCCGACAAGCAGCGCGGCACCAAGGCCGCTGAGTTGGCCCCGTTCATCCGTGGGCTGGCGTCCACCGACAAGCCCCAGGTCGGACATTTCACCGACGATCCCCGGGTGCTGGAATTCCTGGCCAGCAGCGAACATCCGCGCCTGGCCGCGCTCGGCACCAGCTGCCCCGATCACTTCCTGCGCACCAAGGTCAAGCCGATGGTGCTCGACCTGCCCGCCGACGCCCCGATCGAGGATGCCAAGGCCCGGCTGACGGAACTGCACGAGCAGTACCGGGCCGACTATGCCGGCTACTACCAGCGGCACGCGTCGCCCGATTCGCCCGCGATGCGCGGTGCGGATCCGGCGATCGTGCTGGTCCCCGGTCTCGGAATGTTCAGCTACGGCAAGGACAAACAGACCGCGCGGGTGGCGGGGGAGTTCTACCTCAACGCCATCAACGTGATGCGCGGCGCCGAGGCGATCTCCACCTACGCCCCCATCGACGAGGCGGAGAAGTTCCGCATCGAGTACTGGGCACTGGAGGAGGCCAAGCTGGCCCGGATGCCCAAGCCGAAGCCGTTGGCCACCCGCATCGCGCTGGTCACCGGCGCCGCCTCCGGCATCGGCAAGGCCATCGCCACCCGGCTGGCCGCCGAGGGTGCGTGCGTCGTCATCGCCGACCTGAGTGCTGAAAAGGCTGAGGCCGCTGCATCAGAAATACGAGAGGCGATCGGCTCCGCTGATATTGCGATCGGGATCGCCGCCGACGTCACCGACGAGTCCGCGGTCCAGGCCGCGATCGACGCGACCGTCCTCGCCTTCGGCGGCATCGACATCGTCGTCAACAACGCGGGGTTGTCGCTGTCCAAGTCGCTGCTGGAGACGACGGCGGCGGACTGGGATCTGCAGCACAACGTGATGGCCCGCGGCTCGTTTCTGGTGTCCAAGGCGGCCGCGCGGGCGCTGATCGACCAGAAGCTCGGCGGCGACATCATCTACATCTCGTCGAAGAACTCGGTCTTCGCCGGCCCGAATAACATCGCCTACTCGGCCACCAAAGCCGATCAGGCGCACCAGGTGCGGCTACTGGCCGCCGAACTCGGTGAGCACGGCGTCAAGGTCAACGGCATCAATCCCGACGGGGTGGTGCGCGGCTCGGGGATCTTCGCAGGCGGCTGGGGCGCCAAACGCGCGGCGGTCTACGGCGTGCCCGAGGAGGAACTCGGCGCCTACTACGCGCAGCGCACCCTGCTCAAACGGGAAGTGCTGCCGGAGAACATCGCCAACGCCGCCTTCGCGCTGTGCACATCGGACTTCTCGCACACCACGGGCCTGCACGTGCCAGTGGATGCGGGTGTCGCCGCCGCCTTCCTCCGATGAGTGCACGGTTCGTGGCCGTCGATCTCGGCGCCACCAGCGGCCGGGTGATGCTCGCCGACGTCGGTCCCGGCTCGCTGAAACTGAGTTCCTTGCACCGCTTCTCCAACGATCCGGTGTACCTGTGGAATGGGGAACGCACCGCCATGCACTGGGATCTTCCTGGTCTGTTCGCTCAGGTGTGCACGGGGCTCGCGGAAGCGCAGCGCGCCGCCGGCGACGTGGCGAGTGTCGGCGTGGACTCCTGGGCAGTGGACTACGGACTGCTGCGCGGCGGCGTGCTGGTTGGCCTGCCGTACAACTACCGCGACGCCAGGTGCGCCCTAGGCGTCGACATCGTGCACGCGACGCTCTCCCAGGACCGGATCTTCGCCAGAAACGGCCTGCAGTTCCTGAACTTCAACACGATGTTTCAGTTGGCGGCCGACCGCGCCGCGGGTCTTCTGGATCTGGCTGATACCGCGCTGCTGGTGCCCGATCTGATCGGCTACTGGCTGACCGGCCGCAGCGCCACCGAACGCACCAACGCCTCGACCACCGGTCTGCTGGGCATCGACGGACGGTGGGACGACGAACTCGAGGCGATGCTCGGCCTTCCTGGGCTGTTCCCCGCGCTCACCGAGCCGGGCTCCGAACTCGGCACGGTGCTACCGGACCTCGCCACTCGGGCAGGCCTGCGCGACGGGCTGAAGGTGACGACGGTGGCATCGCACGACACCGCGTCGGCGGTAGTTGCGGTACCGATGCGGGCAGAGTCGGCTGCCTACGTCTCCTGTGGCACGTGGGCCCTCGTCGGGGTAGAACTGAATCGCCCGATCGTCGGCGAGGCGGCGCGCACCGCGAACTTCACCAACGAGGTGGGTGCCGACGGGCGAATCCGGTTCCTGCGCAATGTGATGGGACTTTGGGTGCTCAGTGAGACGGTGCGGCACTGGGAGCGCGACGGGTCGCGCGTCGACCTCCCGCGGCTGCTCGAGCAGGCGGCCGCCTGCGCGCCGATGGACGTGTTCGACGCCGACGATTCACGCTTCGTCGAACCGGGTGACGTGCCCGGCCGCATCCGGGGCTGGTACGCCGAGCATGGGTTGCCCGCGCCGGAGAGTCGACCCGAGATGGCCCGTGCGATCGTGGAGAGCCTGGCGGCGGGGTTCGCCCGAGGGGTCGAGCAGGCAGCGGCGCTGTCGGGGGTTCCGGTGGACACCGTGCATCTGGTCGGCGGTGGGGCCAGGAACCGGCTGTTGTGCCAGCTGGTCGCCGATCGCATGGGCAGGCCGGTGGTCGCAGGTCCCGTGGAGGCCACGGCGATCGGTAACGTACTGATCCAGGCACGCGCGCAGGGTGTGCTGAGCGGCGATCTCGACCAGCTGCGCGGCACCATGGCGAGCGCGTTGCCCACCGAGCGGTTCGCACCGCAACGGACGCCGGCTGGAAGGGCCTGACATGAAGCGACGACTACCGAGCGGGCACGACCTCGCGCCGCTCTTGCAGTTCAAGAAGCCCGAGTTCGACGCCAGGAAGCGCAGGCTCGACAAGGCCCTGACGATCGAGGACCTGCGTCGGATTGCCAAGCGGCGCACCCCGCGTGCTGCATTCGACTACACCGACGGGTCGGCGGAGGCGGAGTTGTCCATCGCACGCGCCAGGCAGGCGTTCGAAGACATCGAGTTCCACCCGTCCATCCTGCGCGACGTGTCGAAGGTGGACACCAGCCGGGACGTCCTTGGCGGCCCGGTCGCCATGCCTTTCGGCATCGCACCCACCGGGTTCACCAGGATGATGCAGACGGAAGGCGAGATTGCGGGCGCCCGGGCGGCGGGACGGGCAGGCATCCCGTTCACGCTGTCGACCATGGGCACCACGTCGATCGAGGACGTCAAGGCAGCGAACCCATTCGGCCGCAACTGGTTTCAACTCTACATGTGGAAGGACCGCGACCGTTCGATGGCGCTCGTCGAGCGCGCAGTCGCGGCGGGATACGACACCTTGCTGGTCACGGTCGACGTCCCCGTGGCGGGCGCGCGGCTGCGCGACACGCGCAACGGCATGTCGATCCCACCGGCGCTCAGGCTGCGCACCATCGCCAACGCGATACCTCGGCCCCAGTGGTGGATCGACTTCCTGACCACTGAACCGCTGTCGTTCGCATCGCTGGACCGGTGGTCGGGAACGGTCGCCGAACTGCTGGACACCATGTTCGACCCCACGGTCACGTTCGACGACCTGGCCTGGATCAAGTCGCAGTGGCCGGGCAAGTTCGTGGTGAAGGGCATCCAGACGGTGGCCGATGCACGGGCGGTCACCGACCAGGGCGTCGACGGCATCCTGTTGTCCAATCACGGTGGGCGGCAACTCGATCGAGCCCCCATCCCGTTCCATTTGTTGCCGGCGGTCGCCTCGGAGGTGGGCAGTGACGTCGAGATCCTGCTGGACACCGGGATCATGTCGGGTGCCGACGTGGTGGCGGCGATCGCGATGGGCGCGCGGTTCACGATGATCGGCCGTGCGTACCTGTACGGGTTGATGGCCGGTGGCGAGGCCGGTGTGGATCGCGCCATCGAGATCCTGTCCGGCCAGATAGAGCGGACCATGCGGCTGCTCGGAGTGACGTGCCTCGACGAGCTGACCCCGGCGCACGTCACGCAGCTGACGCGGCTGGCGCCGCGGCCGAGGTCGTAGGTCCCGTGGCGGTGGCGGGGATCCGCGCCGTCGCGGCCGAGGCCTCGGTCTCGGTGGGCACGGTCTCCAACGTGTTGAACGCACCGGAGCGGGTCGCGCCAGCCACGGTGGCCCGTGTGCACGCGGCTATCGAGCGGCTGGGCTTCGTCCGCAACGACGCGGCCCGACAATTGCGTGCCGGTCGCTCGCGGTGTGTGGGCCTACTGGTGCTCGACGTCGGCAACCCCTTCTTCACCGACGTGGCTCGCGCCGCCGAAAGACGCGCTGCGGGCCATGATCTGGTGGTGCTGCTCGGCACCTCCGACGACGATGCGCAGCGCGAGCGGGCCTATCTGGACACCTTCGACGAGCAGCGGGTGTTCGGCCTGCTGATCTCGCCGGTGAGCGACGACCTGGACCGGGTCCGCGCGCTGCACGGCCGCGGTGTCCCCGTGGTCCTGATGGATCGCGACGGCACCGGAACCCCATTTCCGTCGGTGGCGGTCGACGACGTGGCCGGCGGCGGGCTGGCCGTGCGTCACCTGTGCGAGCAGGGGCGCCGTCGCATCGGCTACGTGGGCGGTCCTTCGGGGCTGCGTCAGATCACCGACCGTCTCGCAGGGGCACGCGCCGCCGTCGAGGAGTTCCCGGACGCGTCGCTGGAGGTGATTCCCACCGATGAGCCGAGCGTGCCGGCCGGACGTGCGGCGGGAGAGCGGCTGTCGGCACGCTCGCCTCGGCATCGGCCCGATGCGGTGTTCTGCGCCAACGACCTTCTGGCGATCGGATTGCTGCAGGGGTTGACGGGTGGCGGGCTGCGCGTGCCCGACGACGTGGCGCTGATCGGCTACGACGACATCGACTTCGCGCGTTCGGCCGGGGTGCCGCTGTCGTCGATCCGGCAGCCCAGCAGTGACATCGGCACGACGGCGATCGAGCTGTTGATCGCCGCGGCCGACGCGCCGGCCGCCGAGCCACGCCACGTGGTGTTCCGGCCGGAGTTGATGGCGCGGGCGTCGACCGCTATGTGACGGCCGCTACGTGATGGTCCCTACTTGATGGTGTAGCCGCCGTCGACCACGAGGTCGGCGCCGTTCACCATGGCCGCCGCATCGGAGGCGAGAAAGATTGCAGCAGCGGCGATCTCGTCGGGGTAGGCGAACCTGCCGGTGGGGATCAGCTTCTTCAGCGCGTCGCCCTTCGGGTTGTCCCACGCCTTGACCCCGAGATCGGTGAGCACCACGGTGGGGGAGATGGTGTTGACCCGGATCCCGCGGGGAGCCCACTCGGCAGCGAGCACCTTTGACAGTCCGACGACGCCGAACTTCGATGCGCAGTAGGCCACGTGCTGGTCGATCGCGACGGTGGCGGCCTGCGACGCCATGTTGACGATGACCCCGCTGCCCGCCGCGAGCATGTGCCGTCCCACGGACTGGCACATGAGGAAGGTGCCCCTGAGGTTGACCGCGATGGTCGAGTCCCAGTCCGACAGTGACAGGTCCTCGGCGGGGGCAAGTCTGGCGATTCCGGCGCTGTTGACCAATACGTCGATGCGACCGAACTCGTCGACGACCGCATCGACCGTTCTGCTGATGTCATCGGGATCGCCGACGTTGCAAGCGAATCCACGGCTGCCGGGAAGTCGGGACACCAGTTCGGTCGCGCCGACCCCATTGAGGTCGACCGCGGCGATCGCGGCGCCCTTGGTCGAGTAGGCCGCCGCGATGGCGGCGCCGATGCCCGACGCGGCGCCGGTGACCAGCGCCACCTTGCCGTCGAGCCGGAAGTCGAAGTCCACCTTGGGTTCTGACACGTCGTCGATCCTCTCCGTTTTGGTTAGTCGAGCACCGCTGCCGCGATGTCGGTGTCGGTGACAAGGGATGACACCAAGCCCGAGCGCAGTACCGCACGCGTGGCGGCGATCTTGTCGACACCGGTGGACAGGGCGATGCGGGTGGGGATTGCGCGCAGCACGGCATCGTCGATGCCCATCCGGCGGTCGTCGAGGCCTGCGATGCGGCGGCCGTCGTCATCCAGTAGCAGGGCGCAGGTCTCGGCCACCACGCCTGCCGCGTCCAGAGTCGCCGCCTCGGCCTCGGACAGCGATCCATGCACCTGCGACGCGCCGGGCAGCCATGCGCCAACGGAGACGATCGCGCAGCTGACCTTTTCGTGGTGCGCGACGGTTTCGCGAATCTGCGGGTTCTCTCGGAGGCTTTCGGCGGTCCGCGCGTCGGGCACCACCAGCGGTGCGTACAGGGGCCAGGACTTGCCGCCGCTGACTTCGCTTATCCGCCGAACCAGGTCGACGCCGCTGTGGGTGATGGCACCCGCCATGCCGGTGAGTTGCACTACGTCGCACCGCGGTAGCGACGTCAGGTGCGGTGCTATGTGGGTCAGGGTGCGACCGCAGTCCACGCCGATGACGTCCCCGTCACGCAGAATCGATTGCAGCAGTTCGGCCATCGCCTTGGCGACTGCGTCGATGCGATCGGCGGGGTTGGTGGTCTCGCCAGCGACGGCGTAGGCGTGTTCGAGTCCGTAGCGCCTTTGCAGTGCCGTGGACAGTTCGACGTCGATGGACCCCGGGTTGTGGATCTTGATCTCCACCATGCCGGATTCGATAGCCTCGTCCAGCATGCGGGTGACCTTGAATCGGGACAGCCCGAACTCCTCGGCGATCTGGATCCGGGTGCGGCCCTCGAGGTAGTAGCGCCGTGCGATCACCGCCCGCTGAAACAACTCATCTGGTCCCACGCTGGATCCTGCCCTTCATCTGGCACCCCGCCGAGCCGCTGCACGTATGTGCGCACTCATTGACATATGAGCATAGGGGTTGCATGATCCACGTCACAACAACATCTGAGCGTTCGTTCCGACATGTGAGCATTCTGCTGGTCATCGGCGATGAGTACGAAGACCCGGGACGTTCGCGCGAGTTCCACACCGCAGTTCACGACACGAATCACATAGGAGATGACAGATGAGACTGGGAACGAAGATGTTCGCGGTTGCCTCGGCCGCCGCGCTCGGGTTCGGGCTGACTGCCTGCGGGGCTGGTGACACGGAGGCCAACAAGGACACCACCCGGATCGGTGTGACGGTGTACGACATGAGTTCGTTCATCACCGCAGGCAAGGAGGGGATGGACGCCTACGCCAAGGCCAACAACATCGAATTGGTGTGGAACGCGGCCAACAACGACGTGTCCACGCAGGCGAGCCAGGTCGACTCGCTGATCAATCAGGGCGTCAAGGCAATCATCGTCGTTCCGGTGCAAGCAGATTCGCTGGCGCCGCAGGTCGCATCGGCCAAGGAGAAGGGCATCCCGCTGCTGGCCGTCAACGCCGCCCTTGAGACCCCCGACCTGTCCGGAAACGTGCAGCCCGACGACGTGGCGGCCGGTGCGCAGGAAATGCAGATGATGGCCGACAAGCTGGGCGGCAAGGGAAACATCGTCGTCCTGCAGGGCCCACTCGGTGGATCGGGTGAGATCAACCGCGGCAAGGGGATCGATCAGGTGTTGGCGAAGTACCCCGACATCAAGGTGCTGGCCAAGGACACCGCCAACTGGAAGCGCGACGAAGCCGTCAACAAGATGAAGAACTGGATCTCCAGCTTCGGACCGCAGATCAACGGCGTCGTGGCGCAGAACGACGACATGGGCCTCGGCGCGCTACAGGCGCTCAAGGAAGCCAATCGCACGGACTTGCCGATCGTCGGCATCGACGGCATCGAGGACGGCCTGAACGCAGTCAAGAGTGGCGAGTTCATCGGCACCTCACTGCAGAACGGCACCGTCGAACTGTCCGCAGGTCTCGCCGTCGCCAACGCGCTGGTCAAGGGCGAGAAGGTCAAGACGGATCCGATCTACATCATGCCTGCCATCACCAAGGACAACGTCGACGTCGCGATCCAGCACGTCGTCACCGAGCGGCAGAAGTTCCTCGACGGTCTGGTGAGCCTGACCCAGGACAACCTCAAGACCGGCGACATCGCCTACGAGGGCATCCCGGGTCAGACCAAGTCCTGATCGAGTCCACCGGCAGTTCTCGCCGGGATGAGTGTGGGCCTCGCGTATCCGATCGGAATCGATGCGCGGGGCCCACACTCGTCGAGGTACGTCTCGGCTAAGGGTGCGCGATTTGCTCGATGGCGGCGTTCCTGGCTGGGCCGAGGGAGTTCTCGTCGTATATGTGCACTACAAGGCAAGATCAGCGGCCTACTAATTGACGGGCGCGTTGCCAGATTCGACACGCCGCACGCATCCCAGGAAACTTCGTCTGGTCGGTCAGTATCTGTAGCAACGCAGACCTGCGAGCTGTTTTACGACACGAACCTGGGGATGAGAGCGTGCTCCCGAGCAGACGTCGGCGGCGTGGCCGCCGCCTGTGGACGGTCGCCATCGCGACGGTGGTCGCCTTGGTGTGCACCACGGCGATCAGCACCAATCTCTTGAGCTCTCTGCCGCGCGAAGTCAGGGCGGTCGCCGCGGGCTTCATCGACCCGTCGCCGACCACGATCGCGATCGCCGACTCCGACGTCTACGGGATGGCGCAGGCCGACGTGGACAAGACGATGGACGCGATCCGGGCGACCAACGTCCGGGCGGTCCGGCTTCTGATTCCGTGGGCCGGAGTGGAGGCCAGGCAGGGCCAGCTCGACTGGAGCACGGTCGACAAGACGGTGAACTCGGCCGCAGCCAGGCAATTGACCGTCGTCGGCGTCGTGAACTCCTCACCGATGTGGGCGGTTGCGCCCGGCGGGCAGTATCTGAGCGGCCGGCCGGCATCGCCGGACGTGTACGGGGACTTCGTGGCCAAGGTCGCCTCGCGATACCAGGGAAAGATTGCGGCCCTGGAGATCTGGAACGAACCGAACGGAATTCAGTTCTACACACCGGTACCCGATCCCGCAGGGTACGTCGACCTCCTGAAGGCGAGTTACGCGAAGATCAAGGCGGTCGATCCGTCGATCGTCGTGCTCGGGGGTTCGTTGGGCTCGATCCTCGATAACGGCGGGTCGGCGATCAGCCCGCCGAACTTCTTGACTCAGATGTATGCCGCGGGCGCCAAGGGGTACTTCGACGCGCTGGCATTCCATCCGTACCACTACAGCACGAAGTTCGGCGACGGCGTGCAGTTCGAGGGCACGCCGCTTCAACAATTGATGGTGATGCGAAACACCATGGTGGCCAACGGCGATGGCGACAGGAAGATCTGGTCGACCGAGTACGGCGAACCGTCGTCGCTGGGCGGGGACGCCGTGCAGAGCGCGTTCGTCACCGACATGCTGACCAAGTGGCGTGAGTTGCCGTACACCGGTCCGGTGTTCATATATACGACACGCGATGGGCAGTCTGGCGGCTTCAACGCCGTTGACACCTTCGGCGTCTTGCGCGCCGACTGGACTCCCAAACCCGTATTGCAGGCCGTCCAGTCCGCGGCGGGCGGCAACCTCGCCACGTCTGCTGAATTTCAGCGCTTCTCGACGGTGGCCGACCCGAATCTGGGCACGCCGCTGAGCCCGGTGTACGAAGTCAACACGCAGAACTGGGCCCAGATCAGAACGGCCGCCGTCGTGTACGAGACGGCGTCGGGCTTCGTTACCTCGCCGTTGCCGGTCGCTCAGAAGGCCGGCCTCTACGGCACGATGCCGGTCACGCCGTTCGCCAACGGCTATCAGGACTTCGACATGTACGACGGCTTGAGAGTCTGGTACTCGCCGGCCACGGGTGCCCACTCGGCGCGAAAGGTGATCTACGACGCGTGGACCCCCGAGCTCGGCCTGGCGATGACCGACATGATTGGTGGCGGACTCGGGAATCGGTGCGACTTCGAGAACGGCTCCATCTCGTGGTCACCATTCGGCGGTGCGCAGGTGACTTTCAAGAACGGCCAGCACCCCGGTGGTCCCACTCCGGGCGGACCCACCCCCGGAGGTCCGACCCCGGAGCCGCCGGTCCAACAGAACCCGATAAGCGCCGTGTTGGCGTTTCTATTCGGGATCATCGGGGGTTTGGGCGGCACCGTCACCCGTTGACGCGGGCGCCAGCGCCGCGATCGCCGACGTGGTGGTCGCATGCATGTCGGTGGTGGCAATGGCGGCGACGTAGCCGTCGGGACGGATGAGAAGAGTTGCCTCGCCGTCGATTCCGTAGTTCTTCTGGAACGTACCTGTGGTGTCCTGCAGTCTTCGGTCCGCCCGGCCGGTGTCGGCGCCGGAGTCGATCGCGACACGCGTCAGTGCAGCGCCGCCGGTGGGCCAGTTCAGCAGATGGAGATCGCGTGCTGCTCGTGGACCGTAGGCCAGCACGGTGAAGTGTGGTCCCCGGTAGAGGTCGAACAGTCGTACTGGCGTGCCGTGGTCGTCGAGGCGAGCGTCGGGGGCGCGGTCGCCGACGGCGAGTGTGGCGGTGTGTTGGGTGGTGGTTGGAGCGAGTGGGCCGCCGTGATAGGTCAGCGCAAGCTGTTGTTCGTCCTTGCCACGTTTGATGCTGGACGGGTCGAGTTTGCTCATGCCGGTGTACTTCTCGGTGGACAAGCCCAGTACTCCCGCGGCGATGGGCTGGCGTTCGGCTTCGTAGCTGTCCAGAAGTTCCGTCGGGGCGCCGGCGATGACCTGGGCGAGTTTCCAGCCGAGGTTGTAGGAGTCCTGGACGCCGGTGTTGAGCCCTTGCCCACCCGCGGGTGTGTGAGCGTGTGCGGCATCACCGGCAATGAAGACTCGTCCGTTCCGGAAGCTCTCGGCCAGGCGGATATTCGGGCGAAATACTGACTTCCAGGTGATGTCGTGAACGCTGATCCGCTTGTTACCGGTCCGGGACCGGATGCATTTGGTGATCTCACCCTCATCATCGGGAGGAGTCTCCCCGGGTGCCAGTCGGATCATCCACTGGAATTGGTCGCCGTGAGGCAACGGGCACGCGCCGATGAAGCGGCCCCGTAGGCCGGGCCAGATGTGCCACCGGTTACTGGACAGCCCACCGCGCACGGTCGCGTCGACGATGAGGATGCGGTCGGCATCGTCGGTCGATCCGATGAACCCAATGTTCATCTGTTTGCGCACGTTGCTGCCGGCACCATCGGCGCCCACGACGTAGCGGGCGGTGATGGCTTCTGTGCCACCGGGGGTGTTGACGCAAGCGGAGACCATGTCGGGCGTCTGGTTGAGTTCGACGAGTTCGCGCTGATATTCCACTGTGACATCGTGCCTTTGGAGGCAATCGTGCAGTGCGCGGTCGGTGCGGAACTGGGGGATCAGCCAAGTGTGGGGGTACGGTACGCCGTCGTCGTCGGCGTGGGGACTGCGCAGCATGCGCCACGGGATGGTGATCGGTCCCAGGTGAATGCCCATCAACGGGTAGGTGGAGCCGCCGGCGAGCACGTCCGTCAGCGCGCCGAGGTCGTCGAGCACTTCGAGCGTGCGGGGCTGAATACCCTTCGCGCGCGATCCGTCGAAGCCGCGGTCGGCCTTGTCGACGATGCGCACCGACAGTCCACGCCGGGCGAGGTCGATGGCCAGCGCGGTGCCGACGGGGCCGGCGCCGACGATCAGGACGTCGGTGTTGGGTGCCGTCATTGGCTGATCCGATCGGGATGGGATTCGATGAAGGCGGCCGTGCGCTCGGCGACCTCGGTAGGACATTCGTAGGGCGCCATGTGACCGCAGTCAACGAGATGTGTTTGGGTCGGCCGAAGCAGCTCACGAGCAGTGTCCAGACCTGAGATGGGCGTGACGTGGTCATCGGTCCCCCACACGAGCAGCGTTGGAATGCCGTGCTCTCCGACGTCGCGATACAGCGGCGCCCGGTCGGCCAACGGGAAGTTCTGCAACGTGGAGAAGAAGCCGTACATCGAGCCTTCATAGCGATAGGTGTCGGCGATCATCGCGGTCAACTGGGGAGCCAAGTTCGCGTCGGAGACATTGTGCCCGAGATGACCGAGCAAGATCCGCCGACCGAATCGCTTGGCGACGATGGTGGCGAGCAGATCGCTGCGTAGCAGCCGCTGCCGGCGGGCGTTCACCTTGCTCAGGCCTGCCGGCCCGGCCAACGTCAGGCTGGCAACCGAGTCGACGTGCTCGACGACATAGCCCATGGCGATCAGTGCACCCATCGACGTGCCGACGACGTGCTGGCGCGACGGAAGGTCGAGAGTGGTGACCAGTTCGCGGAGTTGACGTCCGAATAGTGCCTCGTCGTAGTCGATCGCGACCCGGTCGGAGCAGCCACGCCCGTACGCGCTGAACGCCAGGGTGCGCAGACCGCGGGCATGCAACTGTTCGGCGAAGGCGTCCCAGTAGAACAGCGGAATGGTCAGTCCGGGAACGAGAATCACCAGCGGGGCATCGGTGGGGCCGCGCAGTTCGTAGTGCGTGATGCCGTCGCTGAGTTCGATGAAGCTGCCACGCAAGCCAGCGCGGGTGGCGGCGTCGAGACGACGGTCCTCGCCGGCCACCGTGAAGTACTTCATGACCGGCTCTGGTCGGCGACGTCGTGCAGAAACGTGCCAACTCGTTCGGAGAACCAGACGGGCTCCTCCTCGGGCAGCAGGTGTCCGGTGTCGGGGTGAATCGCCTCGCGAGCCCCGGGAATGTCGCGGGCGAAGTGCTGTCCGTCGATGCTCGCGCTGCGCAATACCAGGGTCGGTACTGCGATCCCGGGGATAGACGTGCTGCGGTCGGGCTGGTTGGTGTTGACGAAATCGATGAACGCCGAACGGTTTCCGCCGTGATTCCACAGTCGGTGCACGCGATCCACCATGGCGTCGTCGACGATCGCCGAGTGCGGCCCCACGGCTTGCCGCAGACCGCCTTCGACCAGCCGGCGGGGCATCCATGCCCGCATCAGTGGTCGTGCCATCGGGTGTCGCGCCAACCGCATTCCGAGAGGCATTGTCTTCTCCGGATAGCCGGTCGCGTTGACCAGTACGAGCGCCTCGACGCTGTCGGGATGATCCAGTGCCAGGTTCCAGGCGACGTTGCCGCCCAACGAGTTGCCGGCAACCGCGTAGCGAGTAACGCCGAGCTGCATCATGAAGTGGGCGACGGTGGTCTCGTAGGCGCTGATTCGGTAGTCACGGTCGGGTCGGGCGCCGGTGAGCCCGAACCCGGGCAGGTCGGGACGGATGACGTCGAACGAGCTCTTCAGGATCGCTGCGGCGCGATCGAAGTGCTCCAGTGAGGACGTACTGCCGTGCAATAGCAGCAGCGCCGGTCCTCGCCCGGCACGTTGGTAGTGCATCCGCAGTCCGTCGACGGTCTCGTAGCGGGAAGCGTCGTCAGGTTCCATCATCATTATGGTAACAGTGTTGCCGATATTGGGTGGTGACGTCAAGGCCCGTCATACTGGGCGCGTGAGCAGCAGTTCAGGAGAGCCACCGCCGAGTCGTCGTTCCCGAGGGCGCCCCGCCATCGCGTCGGAGCGCATCGTCGGCGCCGCGCTGGAACTAGTGGACGCCGACGGCGCCGAGGCGTTGTCGATGCGGACGCTGGCCCAGCGGCTCGATTCGGGCACGGCCACCCTCTACCGTCACTTCGCCGGTCGCGCGCAACTCGTCGCCGCGGTGGTGGATCTCGTCTTCGGCGAGGTGGACCTGGACGCGACCGTGCTGGCCGATCACACCTGGCAACGCTCGTGCGAGATGATCGCGAGCGCGATGTTCGATACCCTGAGCCAACATCCCAACGTCGCGCAGCTGCTTCTCGAACAGACGCCGTTCGGCCCCAACGCAATGATGCTGCGCGAGAAGAGCCTTGCGGTGTTACTCGCCAATGGGTTCACGGCAGAACTGGCTGCACGTTCGTACGCCACGTTGTCGCGCTTCGTGCTCGGTTTCGCCATTCAGCTGTCGGGACAACCCGATGCACAGATCGCTCAGGACGCCGAGGCCTTTCAAGGCGTCGACCCGTTGGACTTTCCGGCGACCTTGGCTGCTGCAGGCGCCATGCCGGTACCGCTGGAAGAAGAGTTCGCCTTCGGCCTGGAACTGATCATCAGGGGACTGGACGGAGTTCGGCGACATTCCGTTCCGCCAGACGTTCACACTGCGCTCAGGGCTGTGATCCGTCGAGGACCACGGCCCTAGGTGCAATCTCAATGCAGGCGGGGCCTAGCCGAGGGAAATGGTGACCGGGCCGCCCGTCGGGTCGACGCGATTGAGCACGCCGGCGGGAACGCGGAACACCCGTCCTGGCGACGCCGGCCACGGCAACGTCTTGGTGGCGACGGTGTTGCCATCCTGGCGCACCCGAATCCGCGGGATGCGGACCAGGGTGTCCGTCCAGAGGAGTAGCCGGTTTCGAGCAGGCGCGTAGTCGTTGGGGCGCAGGATGCCCGGCGAGATCCACCGCAGCGGCGATTCGACCTGCAGCCGAACACCTTCGGCGACCCTCGGTGCACCGTTGAGGTAGTCGCGCACGGCGTGGGCGACGTGCGCGCCGTCGAGTGCGGCGACGTCGGCGGTCTCGACTGGGTGCAACAGGTTTCCCGCGGCGAACACCCCGTCGCGTCCGGTACGCAGGGCGGTGTCGACGAGGGGCCCCAACGTCTTGTCATCCATGGGAAGTCCGGCGGTGCGGGCGAGTTCGTGGTCCGGGATCCAGTCACCGGTGAGAACCACGGTGTCGCACTCCACGATTCGGCGGCTGCCCGTGTCGAGGTTCTCGATCTCGACGGCTTGCAGCGTCGGCATGCCGATGATGCGCACTAGACGGGTGCGAGTGGCGACGTCCACGCCGAGCAGCGGGGACTTCCCGGCGATGTTGAACACGCCGTATGACTCCGGGCTCGGGTAGGTGGTGGTCATGAGTTCGGTTCGGCATCCGGCGTGTTTGAGCGTCAGCACCGCTGACCAGCTGACCGGTTCGGCTCCGACCACAACCGCTCGCCTTCCCACGGTTCGATGGTGCAGATGCACGAGGTCCTGCAGCTGGCCGGTGGTGTAGACCCCAGAGGTGCGATCACCCGGGATTAAGCGCGCGGTCCTCGGCCGTTCGCGTGCGCCGGTGGCCAGCACGATTGCGCGGGCGTCCACCCGGAGGCGACCTTGCGGGGACGTGACGTCCAGCGATCGGTCGCCGTGCCATCCGGTCACCATGGCCTCGGTGAGGATGCGTGCTCCGGCCGCGTTGGCCTCGCTCACCAGCTTGCGTGCGTAGGCCGGTCCGGTGATGAACGTCTTCATGTCCCGAATGCCATAGCCGAGATGGTCGCTGTGGCGGGGGATTCCACCGGCATGGGTCTCACGTTCCAGGACGGTGACGTCGAGGTCGCGATCCTTGGCCAGCTCGGCGGCGGCGGTCAGCCCGGCGGGCCCGCCACCGATGATGGCGACGTCGGTCGTCATCAGAGGCCTCGACTCTCGACGAGGTTCTGAACCTCGGCCCCGCAGTAGAAGCCTTGGCAGCGGCCGTTCATGACGCGGGTGCGCCGTCGAAGGCCTTCCACGCCAGACGGCGGGATCACGGATGCGAATGCGTCCCGGATCTCCCCGGCGGTGACCCGTTCGCAGAAGCAGACGATCTTGCCGTAGGCCGCGTCTGCCGCGATGGCTTCGGCGTCCTGGTAGGGCCGGGTGAACGCCTCGCCGATGTTCGGCATCCGGGGCGGAGCGGGCAGCTCGGATCGGGCGACGACCGGCATGCCGGCGTCGTGGAGGAGTCCGTGCACGTGTTCGGCGATGGCCATCCCCGCGGTCAAGCCCGTCGAACGAATGCCCCCGATGAGCAGATAGCGCTGGGCGGGGTCGGCCTCGATGAGATAGTCCCCGTGGTCGATGGCTGCGCGCAGCCCGGAGTAGGCGGCGGTGACCTCCTCGGCCAGCAGTTTCGGCATCAGTGTGGCGCCCTTGGACAGCAGAAATTCGAAACCGGCCTCGGAAGTGCCTGTGGCGGTGCGGTCGTCGAGGTCCTCGGCGGTGGGCCCGAGCATGACGTTGCCGTAGATGGTCGGACTGACGAGCACCCCCTTGCCCACCGCTGACGGAACCGGAAGGACGATTTTGTCGACGAGCGGGCGGGCCAGCTTGTCGTAGACCAGTAGCTCGCCGCGGCGGGGGGTGACGGTGAAGCGTTCGAAGCCGAACTCGTGGTCGAGGATGTCGGCGCCGAGGCCTGCCGCGTTGACGACCCATCGCGCCTCGACTGGGCCTGCGCTGGTGTACACGGTGGTGGAGACGGCGCCGACCTCGACGCCGCGGACCTCGTGGTCGAGCAGCAGCGTGGCACCGCGGTTCACGGCGTCGGTGGCCAGTGCCAGGTTGGTGGTCCAGGTGCAGATGATGGACTCGTCGGGCACCGTCAGTCCGCCGAGCGCGCCGTCGCCGAGGGCGGGCACCTGCTGGTACACCGTTGGAGCGTCCACGATTTCGCAGTGCTCGTACCCGTTGGCCGCGGCCTTGGCCTTCAAGCCGGGTAGCGCGTCGAGTTGTTCGGCGTCCCAGGCGACCAGCAGCGCGCCAGTGTGTGAGACCGGGATGCCGGTCTGCCCGGCGTAGTCGGACAACATTTGGTAACCCCGGCTGACCATGCGTGATTCCAGCGTGCCGGGTTTGGCGTCGAACCCGGTGTGCAGGATGGCGGTGTTCGCCTTGCTGGTGCCGTCGCCGACATCCGAGCGAGCGTCGAGCAGGGCCACCGACAGCCGGCATCCCGCCAAGTCGCGCGCAACGGCCGACCCGACGATGCCTGCCCCGACCACGACGACGTCGTACCTCACGGGTTCGCCCGCGGTGGGAGCGTCGTCGATGCCAGGGTGCGCCAGGCGGCGCGAAATTCGGTTGCGCGGTCCGGGTTCCATTGCGGTTCGTAGGTCGATGAGGGCTGCCATGGCGGTGAGACGTCCGCGATTCCGCGGCCCGGGTCCAGGCTCAGTTCGGCCAGTGCCGCCGCGCCGAGGGCGGTGGCGTGCGGGGACGGGTACACGTCGATCGGCATCTGCAGGATGGAGGCGGTGGCCTGCATGAGGGCTCTGGACTGGGTCAGGCCGCCGTCGACGCGCAGCCGCGTCAACGGTGTGCCGGTGTCACGCGCGACAGCCGAAACCAGTTCGGCGACTTGAGCGGCGATGCCCTCCAAGACGGCCAGCACCAGGTGTCCACGGCCGGTGGACAACGTCATTCCCGAGAGCGTCGCGGTGGCATCGGATCGCCACCACGGCGCGGCAAGGCCGGCCAGCGCGGGTACGCACAACACGCCGGCGTTGTCGGTGGCCGCGACCTCGTCGAGGTCTTGGGCACCCTCGATCACGCCGAGGGACGTCAGCCACCTGACCGCCGATGCGGCGGTGTAGACCTGCCCGTCGGTGCAGTACACAGCCGTGCCACCGGTGCGCCATGCCACCGAGGACGTCAGTCCGTACTGCGAGCGGACCGCTTCGGTGCCGGTGTTGGCCAACAGGAATGCTCCGGTTCCGAAGGTGCACTTGGCCATTCCGGGCGTCAGACAGCCTTCCGCGAGCAGCGCGGCCTGCTGGTCGACCACCAGACCGCCCACGGGGGTGTCTGCGCCGAAGGCGGTGGTGGTGCCCACGATCTGATCATTGGACACGATGTCGGGCAGTGGCTCGTCGTCCAGGCCGAACAGACCGAGCAATGTTTCATCCCACCGCAGTTCGTCGAGGTCCATGACGAGCGATCGACTGGCGGTGGACACGTCGGTGACGAACGCTCCGGTCAGTTGGTGAATCAGCCACGTGTCCGACGTGGTCACCACCCCATCCGTCTCGAGGTTGCGGCGCAGCCATGCCATCTTCGGTGCCGAGAAGTACGGGTCCAGCACCAGCCCGGTGCGCTCGGCGATGAACTCGGTGTGGGCGGTGAGATCGGCGCAGATGCCCTCCGCTCGGCGGTCCTGCCACACGATCGCGGGGGTCAACGGTCGCCCGGTGGCCCGGTCCCACGCCATGACGGTTTCGCCTTGATTGGCCATCGACACGGCGTGGATTGGCATGGCGGCCATGGCAATCGCGCGCCGGCCGACCTCCAGCACCGAATCGAGCATCTCGACCGGGTCCTGCTCGACGCCGCCGGCCGGCAGGTAGCGGGGGTTGATCGCGGTCTCGGCGACCCCGACGATTCCGGCGTCGGGGTCGAGCACCACGGCCTTGGTGCCCGACGTGCCCTGATCAATGGCGAGGACGGCCATCAGGTGCCACCCAGATCGTCGGTGATCTGGGGCGCGACGACGATGCCGCCGGCGTCGGCGATGGCGTGGGAAAGATCTTCGGGGACAGTGGAATCGGTGACGATTCCGTCCAGCGCGGCCAGCGCGCACACCCGGTGCGGCGACACACGGCCCAGTTTGGAGGAATCGGCCAGGACGTAACTGAGTGCGCTGTTGGCGATGATGGTCGCCTTCACCTCCACCTCGTCGAGGTGGAAGTCGGTCAGACCGACATCGGCTGCGACGCCGCCAGATCCGAGGAATGCGATGTCCGCATACAGGTCGGCGAAGAACGCCTTGGCGTGAGCGTTGGCGCAGGAGAGGTCGCCCGCACGCACCCGACCGCCGGACACCAGCAGCTCGATCCCGGGCCGGTCGGCCAGTTCGGTGGCGACGAGCAGCGATGGGGTCGCGACGGTGCCGCGGAAGTCTTGCGGGATGGCTCGGGCCACCTCCACGGCCGTGGTGCCGATGTCGATCACCACCGTCTGCCCGTTGCGCAGCAGTTCCACGGCGGCCCGGGCCAACGTGGCCTTCGCGTCGCGCTCTGCCGTCGACCGCACGGTGAACGACGGCTCTTCACCAGCACCCCGCGTGTGGGCGGAGGCCGCGCCGCCGTGAACCCGGTGGATGACGCCGCGCTCCTCGAGGACCGCCAGGTCTCGGCGCACCGTCTCGGCCGACACGGCAAGGAGTGCGACCAGCGCTTCCGTGCTCACCACGCCTGATGAGGTGACCGCCTCGGCGATGGCCCGATGGCGTTCTACCGGCAACACGGAGCAGTCAGATCTGTGGATTCTTGCCTGCGCATGACTGCAAGTGTGGATGTTTGACTGGGGACAGTCAAGCGTTGGCCAGCCGCCAGTAGGTATCAGCGGGACGGGGCGTACGCCGTCTCCTCGGTCCCGAACCGCAGTCCTGTGGCGTCCTTGCCGAACCACGTGAGCACGGCCACGGCGAGCAGCACCGGCAAGATGGTGGCGACCAGGGCGAACGGATAGGAATGCGTGGCAGCCAGGTGTTCCTGGATCGGAAGGTTGAAGGCGGCCAACAGGTTTCCCAGTTGGTAGGTGACGCCGGGATAGAAGCCGCGGATCGCGTCGGGAGACATCTCGGTCAGATGCGCGGGGATGACGCCCCATGCGCCCTGCACCGCCACTTGCATCAGGAACGAACCCAGGCAGAGCATTGCCGCCGTATGGGACAACGCGAAGAGTGGCACGATGGGCAGACCCAGAATGGCGCAGAAGACGATCATGTAGCGGCGGCCGAAACGCCCTGACAGGGTGCCGAACACCATCCCGCCGATGATGGCACCGACGTTGTAGATCACGGCGATCAGTTTTGCGGTCTCACTGGACAACCCGGCACCACCGTTGTGGGTGGCCTGCAGGAATGTTGGATATACGTCTTGGGTGCCGTGGCTCATCCAGTTGAACGCGGTCATCAGCACGACCAGGTAGATGAACCGCCGCACGATGACGGGGTTGGTCAGCACGTCGCGAATTCTGGTACGGGTCACACGCATCTGATCCTGCGCGGCCTCCCACACCTCCGATTCACGCACCCGCGATCGGATGATCAGGCTGATCAGGGCGGGGATGATCGACAGACCGAACAGCCAGCGCCAGGAAAGGTTGAGCCAGTCGATGACCACCAGCGACGCTACGGTCGCAAGCAGGTAGCCGAACGAGTAACCCGCCTGCAGCAGGCCCGAGAAGAACCCGCGCCGTGCGACGGGAATCTTCTCCATCGCCAGCGCCGCACCGAGACCCCACTCGCCGCCCATGCCGATTCCGTACAGCATGCGCAGCACCACCAGGACCGTGAAGTTTGGTGCGAAGGCACAGAGGAAGCCGACGACCGAATAGAAGACGACGTCCACCATCAGCGGGATGCGCCGGCCCACTCGGTCTGCCCACAGGCCGAACAGCAGCGCGCCGACTGGGCGCATGAACAGGGTGGCCGTGGTCAGAAACGCGACTTCCGTGGTGGAGATGTGGAACGTCTTGGCGATGTCGGCATAGACCAGAACGACGATGAAGTAGTCGAACGCATCCATCGTCCAGCCGAGTTGGGCGGCCACGAACGAGTTGCGTTGGTCCGACGTCAACGGTGCACGCGCCACCGTCGGTGGGTTCCCTGCAGACGCCTCGACTACCTGTCAGTCTCCTGTGAATCTGGCGTGATCGTCGACTTCGTCGTACTCGCTCCCGTTGCCCGTGCTTGCGTGCACCATCAGTGAGTTCCCTCGAGCAAGGAGGCCCCGTGTCCAGTGCATCATCACCCGCAACTCGCGGACGCATCGGCGGAATCGAGGTGCGCTCGATCGACTACGTGCCGCTGAACGAACGGCACGGCAAGGTATGGAGTCAGGGCCCCCTGTGGTTCATGAGCAACGCCCAGATCGCGACGATGGCGGTCGGTACCTTCTCGGTCACCGGTGGCGGAAATCTGATCTGGTCGTTGCTCGCGATCATCGGGGGAGTCCTGTTCGGCACCTTCTTCATGGCGTTCCACTCGGCGCAAGGCCCACAACTGGGGCTGCCACAGATGATTCAGTCACGTCCGCAGTTCGGCTACGTGGGCGCACTGCTGGTCTGGGCGTTCGCATACCTGCAGTACTCGGGCTTCAACATCTTCAACACCATCCTGGCCGGCGACGCCCTGCACGCCACCGTTCATGGCCCGAGCAAGATGTGGATCGTCGTTGCCACCGTGGTGGCGGCGGTCGTGGCGTTGATCGGCTACGACCTCATCCACGGTGTCGAGCGCTGGCTGACGGCGGGCTTCCTCGTCATCTTCGGGCTCCTCACGATCGCGGTCTGCACGCTCGGCTATCCGGCAGGCTCGTTCGACCTCGGCGACTTCAAGTGGACTCCCTTCCTCATCCAGTTCGGCGCGGTGGCCGGCTACCAGATCAGCTGGGCCATCTATGTTTCGGACTACTCCCGGTACCTTCCCCCGTCGGTCACCGTTCGCAAGACGTTCCTATGGACGTACTGGGGCTCTGCCCTCGGTGCCATTTGGCTGATGTG
Source organism: Mycobacterium sp. (assembly GCA_025963195.1). GTDB lineage: Bacteria > Actinomycetota > Actinomycetes > Mycobacteriales > Mycobacteriaceae > Mycobacterium. The sequence goes on from JAOPVF010000443.1 coordinate 26,177, forward strand.
CCTGGGCTCGGCGTTGGCCGCTTGGGCGGGAGCGGATTTCGACACCATCGCATCGCTGAAGGCGGCTGGCGATCACGTGTTCCCGGGGTTCGGAACCATCGCTCTGGTCTTTTCCACGCTCGGCCTCATCTCGGTGACCGCCTTGAACATGTACGGCGGGTCGCTGACCTTGATCAGCGCGCTCGACTCGTTCAAGAAGGTGCTCCCGACGGCACGGGTGCGCATCGTCACCATCACCTTCACCGCGGTTCTTTCGCTCATCCCGGCGTTGCTCATCGGCGCGAACTTCCTCACCAACTTCGAGGACTTCCTGCTCTTGGTGCTCTACCTCTTCGTCCCGTGGACCGCGGTCAACCTCGTCGACTACTACATCGTGCGACGCGGGCACTACGCCGTCGCCGAGATCTTCAATCCCCATGGCATGTACGGGCGTTGGGGATGGCGGGGCATCGTGTCGTATCTGGTGGGCTTCGCGGCGATGCTTCCGTTCCTCAGCACCAGCAAGTACACGGGGTTCGTCGCAACCGAGCTTGGTGGGGCCGACATCTCGATGTTCATCGGTCTTCCGGTCGCGGGAATCCTGTACTGGATCCTGGCCAAGTCGGTCGACGTCGAGGCCGAGACGAAGGTCGCGCAGGCCGAGGCCGCAGAGCTGGAGCGATTGGCTCGTGCTCACCAACGTCCCGAGGAGGACGCTGCCACCGCGGGATGAACGGTGACGGGCAGCATCGACGGTTGTACGAGCGGGCGGTCGCCCCGCACATGCGTAGCGACCGCCCTACTCTGCACGCTCTTTACAGCGGGATCCAGATTCCGAAGAACCAGAAGCCCCAACCGTTTTGGTTCCAATCCCATATCGGGTTCTCATTGAAGCCCCAGTAGTTGATCGGCCCTTGGTTCCATTGTCCGCCCGGGGGAGGGAACGGCCCGCCCCACCCGGCCCGCGGCGGTGCTCCCCAGCCCCACGGCGCTGCTCCATCGCCCCACGGTTGACCGCGGAAGCCTCTGAAGGCGTCATCGGGTCGCTGTCCGAAGTCGCCGGGTCCACCGGGTCCGCGGAAGTCACCGGGTCCGCCGGGGCCGCGGTCGTCGCCGGGTCCGCCGGACCGCGGAAGTCGCCGGGTCCACCCGGACCGCCGGGGCCACGGTCATCGCCGGGGCCGCCAGGTCCACCAGGACCGCCGGGA
>JAOPVF010000473.1 GCA_025963195.1 Mycobacterium sp.
TCACCTAGCCGACACAACGTTAGCAAAACTAAAGATATGCCCCAAACGGCTGACCTGGCAGTTCCCTGTGAGGGAACACACTCACCGGGTCGTTCGTTATGGTGGCTAAGTAACTACGAAAGGCAGACGATGACTCGTACCAATGACGACAGCTGGGACCTCGCGACCAGCGTGGGAGCTACCGCGACCATGGTGGCGGCGGCTCGGGCGGTCGCCACGAAGGCCGGTCAGCTCGACGACCAGTTCGCCGAACCGCTGGTGCGTGCGGTCGGTGTGGACTTCCTCACACGGTGGGTCACCGGCGAGCTGGACATCGACGACTTCGAGGTGGCGGGCGCCGGCTGGGGCCTGGCGCAGATGCCCGCAGCGATGGCGGCGCGCACCCGGTACTTCGACGCCTTCTTCTCCGAAGCGGCCGAAGCGGGCATCCGCCAAGCCGTGATCCTGGCCTCCGGTCTCGACGCGCGTGCCTACCGGCTGGACTGGCCCGCGGGCACGACGGTGTTCGAGATCGACCAACCCGAGGTCATCGAATTCAAGACGACGACGCTGGAGGGCCTCGGCGCCAATCCCAAGACCGCCCTTCGGACGGTCGCCATCGATCTGCGCGAGGATTGGCAGAGCGCGCTGCTGGCAGCGGGTTTCGACGCAGGAAAACCGTCGGCATGGATCGCCGAGGGCTTGTTCGGCTATCTGCCGCCCGAGGCGCAGGACCGGCTGCTGGACGCCGTCACCTCGCTGAGTGCACCAGGTAGCCGGCTGGGCTCCGAGGCCGTGCCGAACATCGGTGACGTCGACTACGACGCGGCCAGGGAGAAGATGCGGGAGGCCACGGACAAGTGGCGCGAGCACGGTTTCGATCTCGACTTCTCCGAGCTGGGATTCGAGGGTGAGCGCCACGAGGTCGGTGAGTACCTGGACACGCGGGGCTGGCAGTCGGTCGGCACGCCGATGAGCGATCTGTTGGTGGCCAACGGTTTTCCGGCGGTACCGCAGGCCGACGACGACGGGCCGACGATGAACGGCGTCGTCTACTACACCTCGAAGCGCTGAGCTGATCCCTGGCCGCGCGGCGTGACCTCACGCCGCGCGGCGTGCGGCCTTGATCTCGATCTGGGCCTCATAGGCACCCTCGTCACGGCCGAGCGCGACGGTCGCCGCCGTCATCGCCACGACGGCGATGGTGAGCGCGATGGCCTCGTAGCGGCCGGCATCGAACTCCTCACCGAGGAGTAGAGCGCCGAGGACGACGGCCACCACGGGTTCGAGCACCAGCATCGTCGGCACCGAGGTGTGCAGCGCACCCGCGTGGAAAGCGGACTGCTGCAACAACGTTGCGACGACACCGAGCACCACCAGTGCATACGGCGCGGGGGTCGCCAGCAGGCTCAGCACGCCGCGCTGATCCAGGATGTGCATGTTGATCTTGGTGACGACGGCGACCACTCCGAACAGCACGCCGACGGCAACGGCAAGCAGCACCGCGCGCTTCCAACCGCCGATCTTCACCGCCACCACCACGCAGGTCACGATGAGCGCCCCGCAGACCGCGGCCACGACGATCGACGTGGGCAGCGACGCCGCGTGCTCCTGCGGACCGGGCCGGGCAAGCAGCACGAACACCGCCAGCCCAGTAGTCAGTAGGCCGGCCCACAGCCATTCACCGCGCGTAACGCGACGGCCCGCCAGCCGCGCGCTCATCGGCAGCGCGAACAGCAGCGCAGACACCAACAGCGGTTGGACGAGGATCAGTGAGCCCTTGACCAGGGCCAGCGCCTGGAAGCCGTAGCCGGCCACTGCCGCAGCGGTGCCTGCCCACCAGAGCGGGCGTCGCAGCAGCGTGGTGAACATGACGGCGCTTACACCCTGATCCGACGGCACGTCCATGGTGGCGCGCTGACGGACGACGATCCCGATGGCCATGAACACGGCTGCGCACAGCGCGAAGACGACGACCAGCCCCTGGGCCACCAACGTCCTCGATATCCCTTCGACTGCTATGCGGCAGAGCCGTGGTGGAACTGCTACCTACCAACGTAGAGGTGTCGTCAGCCGGCTTCGAGTCGAGCGTCCCGCTCGCCTGCAGGCTTGGCCTTGGACGTGGGCTCGAGCTTGTCGGTCACCTTGGCCACGGCGACGTCGACCTTGGTGACCGCGGAGTCACACAGGTCGCGGACCTTGTCTCCTGCGGTGTCGACGTCATCGGCCGCGCTGAGCAGGTACGCCCGGACGTTCAGCCGCAGCCGCTCCCCCGCGGCACGCATACGGCCGCGCAACCGGTCGTCGACCTCGACGCTGACGTAGGGCAGTACCTTGATCCGCATATCGGCTCCCATGGGTGACGAATGCCCATCAGCGTAGTCGGGTCGGGCGAGCGCCGCCGCCAGCTACCAGGGACGGCGTCGGGCGGCACGGTCACCGTGACCGCGCCAAGCGCGACGATCAACACCGCGCTGCGCATCGCACCAGATCGGGGATTCATGTCCCTTGGCCTTCCTCATCGTCGAACATGTTGGGGTACTTGGCGCAAGCGTGCGGGACGGTCTTGGAGGGAATCTTGGCGGGCAGCAAACAGGCACCCAGAGAACGGACACCATGACCCACGACCTCGAGGACGCCATCCTGGCGCGCCGGTCGTCGCGCCTGTTCCTGCGTGACAAGCACGTACCGAGGCAGCTCGTCACCGAGGCACTCGAACTGGCCATGCATGCACCGTCGAACTCGAACGTCCAGCCGTGGCACGTGGTGTTCGCGTCGGGTCGCGCCCGCGACCGGCTGGTCGAGGCACTGCTCGTGGAGGCGCGGTCGAGTGCTCCCAAGGTGCCTCCACTTCCCGAGGCGTTCTCACACGCCCGCAGTGACCTCGGCGCGGCAGTGTACGGATCGATGGGGATAGCGCGGCACGATGTCGAGGCCAGACGCGTTGCCGTGCTTCGCAATTGGGAATTCTTCCGGGCACCGCTCGCGGGCATCGTGTGCATGCACCGCGACCTGGACTACGTGGACGCCATCGGCGTCGGGTTGTTCCTGCAGACGCTGCTGCTCGGGTTGACTGCGCGGGGTCTCGGCACCTGCGTTCAGGTGTCGATCGCCGGCTACCCCGAGACGATCCGCGAGCAGCTGGGCATCGGCGAGGAGATGCGCATTCTGTGCGGGCTTGCCGTCGGCTATCCGGACCCGGAGTTTCCTGGCAATACGCTGCGCGTGCCGCGGAACCCGCTGGGGGACAACGTCGTGTTCGTCGACAGCTGAACGGGGCAGTGGGGCCCAACGAAGGGACGCCCGACATCGTTGGCTTGGGCGCGTAGCGTCGGCTTCATGACCACGCTTACGGAAACCAAGGTCGCGTCGGCACTGGACAGGATGTACGCCGAGTCCCAGGCGCAGATGTCGACGCTCCGCGACCGATTCGGCAATGTCGACATGGCTACTGCCACGGCGCAGGAACGCGCCGACGCGCTCAGCGACGTCTACATGCCCGTCACGCCGGAGGCCGGCCGGCTGCTCTACTCCCTGGTTCGGGCCACGCGGCCGCAGACCGTCGTCGAGTTCGGCATGTCACTGGGGCTGTCGGGCATTCACCTCGCCTCCGCCGTCCGGGACAACGGCAGCGGCCGGGTCGTCACGACGGAGTTGAGCGCCGAGAAGATCAAGACGGCGACGCGGAACTTCGCCGAGGCCGGACTTGCCGAGCACATCACCGTTCTCGAAGGTGACGCCCTGAGCACGCTGGCAGGACTCGAGGGTCCGGTGGGCTTCGTCCTGCTCGACGGGTGGAAGGAGTTCTACCTGCCGGTGATCAAGTTGCTCGAACCGCTCCTGGTGCCGGGCAGCCTGATCGTCGCGGACAACACCAACATGCCCGACACCCAGCCGTACCTCGACTACGTGCGGGAGCCGTCCAACGGGTACGTCAGCGTCAACTTCCTCGCCAGGGACACCGACAGCATGGAGATCAGCTGCCGGGTTTAGAGCTGGGAGCCGCCGTCTCGCGGGCGCCGAGTGCGGCCAGGTTGCGCACCGACCGCTCGACGTCGGAACGCAGGATCTTCGCCACGATGGATCCCACCGGCCCCTTGAGCAGTGGCCCGGAGAGATCGGCAAGCAGGTGGAACGTCGACCCTGGGCGGTCGTCCGTGATCGTCATTCCCAGTGCGATCCGGACGCCACCCCGGCCGGTGCCGCGCATCTCGATCCGCGTCGGCGGGTCGTAGCGCTGCACTTCCCAGTGGATGACGTTGCGGAATCCCTTGACCTTGATGCACGACGAGACCTTGGTGCCCTTCTCGATGACATCGGGCACCGGGCTCTTCCAGCCGCCGAAGATGGTCAGCCACTCGTCGAACCGGTGCAGGTTCGACGCCAGCTTCCACGCCTGTTCTGGGGTGAGGTCGGAGGACACGGAGACGTCGACGCTTGCCATGACCAATCCTTACCCGCTGTCGGCGTCGCGCAACCCCGACGGCCGGACTATGCAGGCGGCGGTGGTACCCCGAGCACCCGCAGCAGGTCCGGCTTCATCGCCTGGAGCTGGGCACCCCAGTAGCCCCAGCTGTGCGTGCCGTTGGCCGGGAAGTTGAACACGGCGTTGCGCCCACCCGCGGCCACGTACTTCTTCTGGAATTCCTTGTTGGTGTCGATGGTGATGTTCTCGAGGAACTGCGCGCTGTACGCGGTGCCGAAGTCACCGCCGGAGTCCAGGTCCGACGATCTGCCGTTGCCGCAGTAGATCCACACCGCGGTGTTGTTGGCCACCAATGTTGCGACGTTGACCATCGGATCGTTGCGCTGCCAGGCCGGGTCGCTCGTCGTCCCCCACATGTCGGTGGAGTTGAACCCGCCCGCGTCCTTCATGGCGAAGCCAATCATGGTGGGCCACAATCCTTGTGACGGATTCAGGAACCCCGACAACGACGCGGCGAAGATGAACTGCGCGGGATGCCAGATCGCCAGCGTCAACCCCGCGCCGCCCGCCATCGACAGACCCACCACCGCGTTGCCCGTTGGCGCGACACCCCTATTCGCCGCCAGCCAGCCTGGCAGTTCCTGGGTCAGGAACGTCTCCCACTTGTAGGTCACGGTCCCGGCGCTGCCCACTGCGGGGCGGTACCAGTCGCTGTAGAAACTGGACTGTCCGCCGACGGGCATCACCAGCGACAAGCCGGACTGGTAGTACCACTCGAAGGCCGCCGTGTTGATGTCCCAACCGCTCGCATCTTCCTGGGCGCGCAGTCCGTCGAGGAGGTAGACGGCATGCTGGCCGCCGCCCTGGAATTGGACGAGTATGTCCCGGCCCATCGACGATGACGGAACGTGCAACATCTCGACCGGCAGGCCTTCGCGTGAGTACGCGCCTGCGGTGGGCGCGGGCCCGGCGATGCCGACGAGTCCGGGAATTACCACGACGGCCAACACGGCGATGCTCAACCGCCGCACCCATCCGCGCCGACTCCTTCGAACGCCAGTCTTCAACACCGGTCGACCCCTTCTCACATGTCGTGTGAATTGAAGCTAACAGCGGGTGGGATCGCCGCGAGTCGCCCACGCCGCCCGTAATCGCCTTGTTATCAAGGTGTTCGGCGAGCCGTCCGACACCACTCACTCGTGAACACGCCCATTGCAGGCTGTGAGCCACGCGCCAATGACCTGTGAATCGCCTTGACTGGCCGGCCAGTCGCCGATCGCCCCGGCAAACTCGGTGCACACGAGACAAGGAGCCAAGGTCAATGTCATTCTCCGAACGCACCACGCGGCTGCTGGCTAGCGCCTCGATCATCGCCGGCGGGCTGCTCGGCGCGGCCCTGTTCGGCGGCATCCCGTCGGCCTTTGCCGACCAAGATCCTGGGGCGAACCCGCCCAACTGCAGTGCCGCCGATCTGGAGGGCGTCAAGGCCGGGGTCTCGGCGGCGACGTCGGCGTACCTGTTCACCCACCCGGACGTGAACGCCTACATCTCGAGCCTGGGTGGCCTCTCGCGCGCTCAGGTCGGCACGAAGATGAAGGCCTACATGGCGGCTAATCCGCAGGTGAAGACCGACATGATCGGCATTCGGCAGCCGCTGGTCGACCTGAAGGACCGCTGCGCCGCACCGCCGAGCCCCTAACGCTCAACTCAGGCCGGTGACGATCGCGACTGTGCGCCACCAGATGAGGGCCGCGAACAGCGCCAGCATCGCGACCGAGCACCCGGCCTGAATCAACGTCCGATTGGCTCGCGGCGCGTACGCGAAGACCGCCGCGACCGCGGCACCCGTCACCAACCCGCCGATGTGGCCCTGCCAACTGATGCCAGGGGCGACGAACGTGATGACGAGGTTGATCACGATGAGTCCGACGATGCCGCGGATGTCGAACTGCAGCTTCCGCGCGAGCACGAACGATGCCCCGAAGAGCCCGAAGATCGCACCCGAGGCTCCCAGCGTGGGGGTGCCGACCGGCGTCAAGAGGTAGACGAGCACGGAGCCGCCGAGGAGGCTCAGCACATAGAGGGTGAGGAAGCGCGTGTGCCCCATGGCGCGTTCGAGCGCAGGCCCGGTGAAGTACAGCGCAATCATGTTGAACGCGATGTGGGTGATGCCGGTATGCAGGAAACCCGACGTCAGCAGACGGTAGAACTGGTCGTAGTGCGCGATCCCGTTGGGCCAGAGGAAGAACTGCTTCTCGAACCCGGGCGACACCGTCTGCACGACGAACATCGCGACGTTGATGGCGATGAGCACGTACGTCACCAGCGGGACGTTGGCTTCCCGTCCACCGAACGCGGTCGTCGGCTGCCGAACGCTGCGGGCGGCGTCGTTCACACACTCGACACACTGGTGGCCGACCGCGGCAGACCGCATGCACTCGGGACACACGTAGCGCTGGCAACGGTTGCAGCTGACGTAGGTCTCGCGACCTGGATGCCGATAGCAGCTCGGTGCCGTACCCGCGGCCGGGTTGTACGGGGTGCTCACACCTCTACTCTGGCAGACCGGACGTCGCGCACGCTGGCGTCGGTGCCTCAGCGGTCAGAAGCGCCACAACGCCTCCTGGCTGGTGCTCGCCACCAACGTGCCTGCACCGTCGTAGAGCGAGCCGACCACGAGGCCGCGGGCGTCGCCGACGTTCAACGGCCGCACCTCGTAGCGGTGCCACTGGTCGGGGTTGAAGGGCCGGTGAAACCACACCGCGTGATCGAGGCTGGCCGCGTAGGAGCCCTCGGCGGTCATCGACGTACCGGGCGGCCGCGCGACCGGCACCGGTCCGAAGTCGGACATGAATGTCAGCGTGCATGCCCGGATCAGCGGATCGTCTTCGATGGGATCCTCGGTCCTGATCCAGAACGGCGGCACCGCGAAGATCGAATCGTCACCGACTGCGGTGCGGATCTCGAAGCGCTCGGCGAATCCCAGGCCCGTGATCTTGGGCACGGAGTCGTCGAACTCGAGGGCGGGCACCACGGATGGCTGCCAGTCGGCGCCGGGTTCGGGGCGGTGGAAGGACGCGATCATCTCGAGGATGGTCTTGCCGTGCTGGACGGCGGTCACCCGTCGGGTGTCGAAGGAGCGCCCGTCGCGGGTGCGCTCGACCTGCAGTTCGACGTCGACGCCGTAGTCGCCGCCACGCACGAAGTACAGGTGTAGCGACTGCGGCAGCTTCTCCGGATCGACCGTGGCGCCCGCGGCTGCCAGCGCCTGCGCAGCGATCATTCCGCCGAACAGTCGCTTGCCCTGCTCGGTTGGCGCGTTGCGGACGACGAACACGTCGCCGTCACGGCGGAAGTCCAGCATGCGGGCCATCCAGCTTCGTTCGTCCACACGGGGATGCGCACCCTCGGACTTGACACCTGTCATTTCACGGTCACCCTAGCTCTCCCCGCGAGCGCTCGCGCCCGCCGATCGACCTTCGCCAAGAGTTCTGCGGAAAAAGTGAGGGATTCCCTTCGGCAGGTCGCTCCTACCTGTGAGCGCGGCACACGGGCCGTGACAAACAAAGAGCACGACAAACCACGAGGGAGACCACCATGAACGCCAAGATCACCACCCTGCACCGCCTCGTCGCCACCGCGGTCGGCGCCAGCGCCATCGCCGTCGGCGCGCTCGCCATGAGCGCACCGGCCAGTGCGGCGAGCAACGTCCAGCCGACGTGCGAACAGCATCCGGAGCTGTATGCCACCGGAGCAGTGCTCGGCGTGTACAGCACGCAGAAGCGGGGCATCGACCGCGACCAGATCTGCAAGGTGTACGACGCCAACCACAAGCTCCTCGGCACCTACACCGCCACCGACTACGGCTACTACCGGTTGGCGCAGCCCGTCACGCCGCCCCCGGTGCTCAGTCAGCGCTAGATCACCGAACGGGTCGGGCGGGACGCATCCAGCAGCGTCCCGCCCGCTCACTTGTCCAATTCACGACACGACGTGGAGACGAAGACGATGATGGCACTTCTGGCAAACGTCAGGCTTGCGCCGGGGGTGGACCGATGACTGCATTCGCAACGTCGTCGATGGGCGACCTTGACGACGCCGCACTCGCACGCGCCGCCGCTGCGGGCGACCGATCGGCGTTCGCCGCGATCTACGACCGCTACGCCGACCGGCTGCACGACTTCTGTGTCGGCATGTTGCGCGACCGCGAAGCCGCCGCGGACTGTGTGCAGGACGTATTCGTCACCGCGGCAACCAAATTGGCCCAACTTCGCGAACCCGACCGGCTACGGTCGTGGTTGTACGCGATCGCCAGGTCCGAGGCGCTGGCCCGGATCCGTGCCCGCAAGCGCGAACAACTCAGTGAGGAACTCCCCGAAATGCCCAGCGGCGAAGCGGATATGGCCACATTGGCGGCCCGCACCGAGCTGGCCGACCTGATCGCCGACGCCAGCGGCGGCTTGAGCGACCGCGACCGCGTGGTGCTCGAGTTGGCCTACCAACAGGGTCTCGACGGCCCCGAACTGGCGGAGGCGCTCGGCGTCACGCCCAAGAACGCCAACACCTTGGTGGAACGTCTGCGCGATACCGTCGCGCGCTCGCTCGGTGCGCTGCTGCTGTGCCGTCGCGTCAATGCCGACCCCGGCCGCTGCCCCGAGTTGGCCGCCATCGTGGATCAGTGGGACGGACAGCTCACTCCGCTGCTGCGCAAGCGGGTGGCAAGGCACGTCGACGGCTGTGCGATCTGTGAGGATGACCGCGCCAGGATGGTCAGCCCGGCCGCGCTGCTCGGCGCCGCCCCGATCGCCATCCCCGCGCCTGCCTGGCTGCGTTCGCAGACCCTGGACCGGGCGGTCACCGCACTGCCCGGGCACGGGGCCAAGGCAACCGGACCCGAAGACGACGAGTCCTGGTGGCCACCACGTGATTTCGATGGAGATCGGCCGTCGAACCATGCAACCGCGACATCGGGAAAGGCCTTGTCCACGCGCCGAAGGGGACGCGTTGCCGTCGGCGCGGCGCTGGTCCTGCTCGGCGTCGGCGGAGTGGCCGCCCTCGGTGCACCGGCGGCGTTTCGCGTGGTTCCTGCCGACGATTCCGGCCCCGTGCCCCCTGCCGCGACGAGTACGTCGGTCACGACGACGTCCGCGACGCCGTCGATCGCCCAACGCCCTGCGCCGAGCGACACCCCGTCGACGATTCCGTCGGCGGTGGTCACGACCACCACGGCGATCGTCATCGCTCCCACCACCACCGACGATCCCAGTCCAATCCAAGCCCCGATCAGGACGACCGAGCCCGAGTCGTCGACCGCAGCACTGAGCACCACCATGCCCCGGCCGACCACCAAGCGCACCGAGCCGAGCCAGGAGGAACCGCAGCCACTGCCGCTGCCCAGCATCGAGCCACCCTCCGAGGAGCCGAGCACACCCAAGACGCCCCCAACCAAGACGAAGCCTCCGGTGACCATGACGAAGGCCCCACCCGCCGAGGTCGAACCGGACTGCCCGATCTCCAACCCGCAGTGCAATGGCGGCGGTGGCCCCGTCTTCAACTGACCCCGCCCTTCCCGTGATCCCCTTCTCCGCACGCTCGCGCCAGTGGTCGCGATCAGCGGCGCTGGGCCAGCAACGGCTTGACGACGATCGCGTAGCTCACCAAGGCCGCCACCGGTGCGGCTAGCGGCAACCACGGCACGCTGATCGGGATCACCGTCGCGCCCAACCCGATGGCCGAAAAGCCCAGCACACCAACGGCCGTCGGTACGGTGACGACGGATTCGACCCCCGATTGCACACTGCTGGAGTGCCGCAGCACCAGGTACGCGGCAGCGGCAACCCCTGCCAGGGCCGTGTTCATCGGGGGTGCCTCGCCGAGCAGGGCCACCACCACGCTGATCATCACCGCAAGGCTGGCGGCCGCAGCGAATCGGATGCCGAAGGCCACCGCGATCACCGCCAGTGCCGCACCGACGAGTGAAGGCCCCTCGGCGACGAGCGCAGTTGCGGCGACCATCAGCAGACCGAACGCGGTGGAGAGACCGCGTCCCGCCGTCACCGTTGCGGACATCTCACCTCCGTCCCGCGACCGGGCGCCGGTGATCGGGCACCAGATGCATCACCTGGTCCAGCGGGCTGTCACCACGCCACGACACCACGTCCACGCCGACCGTGCCCATGTCGCGATACATGAAGGAGCGCTGCAGCGCCCACATCCTGGTGATCAGCGGGTCCTGTTCCACTTCGAACGGCGCCCCACCGAGCACGTCGACGGCCACCACCACGTGGCCGCGGCGGCATAGGTTGATCAGCGCCAGCGCGAAGTCGGTGTCCAACAGCGTCGAGAAGGCCACCACGATGGCCCCCGACGGCACGGCCGCGCGTGGCGCCAACGTGCCCGTCGTGTCCTCGAACCCGTCGCCCGCGCCGAGCACGGCGTCGAGCACCTGGTAGAACTGCCTGCGTCCGATGTCGATACCGAGCCAGCGAGGCCTGCCACCGAGAACGACGACGCCGGCCCGGTCGCCGCTTCGCAACGCATGCTGGACGACCTGGACGGCACCCCGGACGGTCCGCTCGGTCGCCTCCGTCGCGGGCCCCCGCGGCTGGTCGGACGAATCGACGAGCACCACGACGTCGGCGGCGCGCTCGCTCAACCTCTCGGTCACGTGCAGGGCGCCGCGACGCGCGCTGACCGGCCAATTGACCGTGCGCAGTTGGTCACCGGGCACGTAGGTGCGGATGTTGCCGTACTCGACGCCCCGACCGACGTGTCTGGTGAGGTGAGTGCCGAGCCGGTCGAGTAACTCGGTGCGCGGCAAGGCGGTCGACTGCGCGGGCGCGATCGGGAACACGAAGACGTCGGCCGCGGCCAAAGTCGCCGTGCCGGCCAGCATTCCGCCGCGGCCAAGTACGTACACCCGCACCATGATCGGATAGCGGCCCCAACGGTCGGCCGACGCCACGATCTCGTGCCGCCCCGCCCGATCCGTTGTCACCTCGAACGCCAAGCCGTCGGGTGCCGTCACGGTGAGCTCCACGGGCGACCCGTCGTCAGCCGTCGCCCACACCGCCAGCCGCACCTGCTCGGCTTCAAAGCAGCGCAGCATGCCGGGTTCGGCGTGCACGTGCACGCCGGGGACCGGGCGTTGCCACCGGATCGACACCAGCGCACCGAGCAGCGGCGCCGCGAATGCGACCAACTGCCACGCCGAGCCAAGCACCGCGCAGACCAGCGCCACCGCCACACACGTGGTCAGCGAGAGAGCCAATCGCGAAGCCTGCCAGTGCAATTCGACGGCGATCGAACGAACGTCGTTCACGTCGCGCCGCGGGTTCTCGGCACCGGGACACGGCGCAATAGGTCCTCCACTACGTCGGAGTTGCGCACCTGCCGAACCCACATCTCGGGGCGAAGGGTGATCCGGTGGGCCATCGCTGGCACCGCGAGCGCCTTGACGTCCTCGGGGATGACGTAGTCGCGGCCGAGCAGCAGCGAGCGGGCGCGGGCGAGCTGGACTATGTCGAGTTCGGCGCGCGGGCTGGCGCCGACGGCGATCTGTGGATGCTGTCTGCTGGCTGCGGCCAGTGACACCACGTAGCGCAGCACGTCCTCGTGCACCGTCACCTGCTCCACCGATTCGCGCATGGCGATCAGGTCGTGCACGTCGACGACCTGACCGATCTCGGGTTCGGGTGAGCCGCGCTCGATGCGGCGGCGCAGCATCGACAACTCCTCGGTCTCGGACAGGTACCGGAGCTCCAACCTGATCATGAAGCGGTCGAGCTGGGCCTCCGGAAGGGGATAGGTGCCCTCGTACTCGATCGGGTTGTCGGTGGCGAGGACCACGAACGGTGGCTGCAGCCGGTGGGTGACGCCGTCGATGCTGACCTGGCGCTCGGCCATCGCCTCGAGCAGCGCCGCCTGCGTCTTGGGTGGCGTCCGGTTGATCTCGTCGGCAAGCAGCAGGTTGGTGAAGATCGGGCCGGGACGGAACTCGAAACGCCCCGACTGCATGTCGTAGATGGTCGAGCCGAGCAGGTCGGCGGGCAGCAGGTCGGGGGTGAACTGCACCCGCTTGAAGTCGAGGCCAAGCGCCGCGGCGAAGGCCCGTGCGATGAGCGTCTTGCCCAGCCCCGGCAGGTCCTCGATGAGCACGTGTCCGCGGGCCAGCACCGCGGTCAGGATCAGCGTCAGCGCCGCGCGCCTGCCCACCACCACGCGCTGAATCTCGTCGAGCACCGCTTCGCAGTTGGCGGCGGTCGTCGTGGCCGCCTCGGCATGTTCGGTCACAATTGCTCCAATCGCTCCAGCACGTCGTTGAGCACCGCTCGGCCGGGTCCTTGCTCGAGGCCGCCTGATCGATCCACGTTGTCCGGATCTACCCACGCCCAGAGTTCGGGGCCGAAGACCATCAATGCGCTCGCCCGAAATGCGCTTGGATCCTTGGCTTTTCGTTGCCCAGATGCGAGTTCGAACTGCCGCGCTAGCATGGGCCGCAGGTGCTTGTCCCAGTCGGATCGGCTGGATTCCGCCCGCCGAACCAGGTTCTCGGTGCGCGCCAACCACCGCCGCAGGGTCTCACCCGGATCGCGGGCGGTGGTGTCGTCGGAGGCAATCCGGACCTCGCGTGCCAACGACCAACGCACCGTCAGCAGCGCGACCGCGGTCACGGCACCGACCATCAACGGATAGATTCGGCGGTCGGGCAGCGACAGCGACGTCGCCCCGACGACCACGATCAGGGCGATGCCCGCGACCACCAACTTGTTCACACGCCGCTCCGCAACTCGCCAAGTACCCGCTGCAGTACCCGCACCGCAGCGTCGCGATGCGTCTCGGTCATCACGTGCGGACTGAACCGCGCCTCGTCGAACAGATCCACCAGTTGCGTTGCGCTGTCCGGGCCCAGTGCATGGTGTGCCACGGCCCGGTCCAGTACCTCCGATGCGGTGTCGAAGTCCTCGGGCATGGCGCCGGGCACGCGGGACAGTTCGCCTTCCATCGCCGCGTAGCACGCGATGATCGCCTTGCGCGGTTCGCGGCTGAGGTCACCGACCTCGGCGAGGCCGACTTCCGCTGCGCGGGCGAGTGTTTCGGATGCCACGTCGGGCACATCGTCGTCGTGGCGGCCCTCCGGCAGCGGCGCGGCAGGCACGGGACGGCGCCTCCTTCTGGCGGCGACGAGCGTGCCCGCGACGAGGATGAGCAGGAAGGCAATGGTGGCGACGGCGAAGTACTGCACGAGGTTCGACTCCGCCGCCGGTTCTTCGGGACGTGGCGGCAGTGGGGATCCGGGGTCCGGAGTGGGAGCGGCGGACGGTATCGAGCCAGGGGGCGGCGCGTTCGGCGGATGCGTCGGGAGGGTCGCGACGAGTCGGTTGAGGACCATGACGACTAACAGCCACGCGACCACTACGGCGAAGGCGATCACCATCATTCGCCATGTCGGTCGTGTTCCCCTTTCGCGGGACATGACCGGCAGGTCGACGCCGCTCGCCGCGGGGACGTTTCGGTTGCGCATGCGGGAGATGACCGCGGCCGCGACGATCGCGATCGAGACGACTAGCAGGCCGATGACCAGCCCGGTGGCAGCCGGGTTCTCGGTGCTGCGTTCGGGCGCCGGCTCCTCGGCGCCGGGAACGTAGCCGCGCAAGGCCACCGCGACGATGACGACGAGGATCCCGAGCCAGACGGCCTGACTGGTCGCCTTCCCGTCCGTGCTGCGCGTCATCGCAGACCTCCTAGCGACGCTGCAAGCGGCCGCTATGTGCCTGATAGTAGGCCGGTGGTCACGGCCCCTGGCCGTGATCGCGCAGCCATTTCGCGGTCAGTTGCCGGTAGGCCTGCTGACCGATGCTGCCCGACCGTCCGTCGAACACGTGGTCCGCATAGGGCACGGCGACCAGTTCGACGTCGACGCCTGCCGCCCGGGCTTGGTCGGCGAACCGGTACGTCCCCTCGGTCGGGACGAGGTGATCGGCAGCGCCCATGAGGATCAGCGTTGGCGGCGCCGCCGGGCTGATGTGGGAGGCCGAGGCGATGGCCGCATAGCCCTGCGGGAATTCGCGTGGCGATCCGCCGGTGTACGCGCCGGCCATGTCACGGGAGACGGCGCCGAGTGCGGGGTCGCCGTTGTCGTAGAAGCCGGCCACGTCGACCACCGGATACAGGGCCGACACCGCAGAGACGACGGGCCGCGGGCCGCCGCACGACGACACCCATGTGCCGTTCGCGGTCATGTATGCGGCGTTGATGGCGAGGTTTCCGCCTGCGGAGTCGCCGCTGAGTGACATCCGGGTGGGGTCACCCCCGTACTTGCTCGCGTTGGCGGTGATCCACCCCAGCGCACAACCGATCCGTTGACCGACGACGTCCCACAGATGCTGATCCGCCGACGACAGCGGGTAGTCGATGCTGATCGTCAGCCAGCCCCGATCGGCGAACCACCGGAAGTCGGGGCCGTGCACGTCCCGGCTGCCCGCGACGAAGCCGCCACCGTGGATGAAGACCAGAACGGGTGCGGAGTCGGCATCCGGCGGTCGATAGATGCTGAGCTGCAACGGTTCTCCGTCGAACGTCGAATAGGTCGCCTCGGCATCCGGTACGGCTGTCTGCTTCGACCAGACGTCGAACGTCTCGACAAGGTCGACGTCGGCGCCCGCGGCTTCGACGGTGGCGACCATCCGGGCGGTCACCAGCGAGCCGCCGACAACGGTCAGCACCGCGACGATGACGAGAGCGCCGCAAAGGCGGCCGCGTCGCCTGAACCAGAGACAACCCGCGAGCGCTCCGCCTGCCAGCGCCACGACGATCACCCACGACATCACCGGCGTGACGAACGCCGACGCCAGACCGGCATAGGGCACGTCGTGCGCGAAGGTGGCCGCTACGCAAAGGGCGGGGCAGGCGACCAGAGCGGTCGCCAGGCCGGTACCGACGAGCGAAGCGACGCGCGCCAAGTCGTCAGCCCGTTGGGCCCGTTGGGATTACGCGTTCGGCGGCCTTGATCATCCGCAGCGAGATGAGCTGCAGTGCGCCGCGCAGGACGGCAAGCATGGTCGGCCCCGTGCCCCGGACGCCCTCGGTGAACGATCCACGCCAGCGCAGTTCCGTACCGCCCGATGCGTTCGGCGTGAAGAGCGCCTCCGCCCGGTAGTCCTTGGCGGGCGTCGACGGTCCGATCAGCGCGTAGACGTGCCTGCGGTCCTGCTCGTATTCGACGGTCTTCTCCCGCATCAGCACCGGCCACAGCCCGACCTTGCGGATGGCGCCGATCCCGCCGGGAGCCGGATCGCCCTGTTGTTTCCAGCTGGATTGCACGATCAGGGGCTTGGCCCAGTCCGCCCAGTGCGCACCGTCGGTCTCGAGGCGGAACAACGTCGCCGGGGGCGCGCTGCTGGTCCTGTTGATCTCGAACGAGAACGTCCGACCCGACATTGCTCCTCCCGGTGCTCAGCTGTGAGCCGAACCCTACCGGGCTCCCAGAATCCGTACGACGTAAAATCAGTGTTACCGCAGTGTTACCCCTATAATTTCGGTATGCGCGACGACGCCGTGTACGCCGAGGTGGAGACGTTGCGGGAGCATGGCAAGGCTCCCGCGCTGTCCCCCATCGCGCTCGAGATCCACGTGCGCGCCGTCGACCACACCGTGCACACCATGTGTCCGGCGTTCATCTCCGATGACGCTCTCGACGCGATCGCCCCCGGACGGGTGACCACCATGGCCGCACTGGAGCTTTGCCTGGCCGAGGTCTGGCACCGCGCCAAGGACGGTTATGTCATCGCGGACTTCGACCTGATCGATCACATGTCGGAGAGTCCGACGCGGCGGCGTCTGCGCGCATTCTGGCGCCGGTTGTGGCGGGAACTCAACAGCGAGAAATTCATTCCCCTGTAGTCCAGCCTCATGGTTCAGTTTCTGCTGCCCACCTGACGCATCGCGTTCATCGCCGGGCGCAGATGCTTTGGTAGCGCACCAAGGCGCCAGTCCCCGTTGCCGACCCAGTCGGCGTGCGGTCGGTCGAGAACGGCTGCAGAAGCACCAGCACACCCGGCCGGTCGGGACGTGCCGCGCATGTGAGCGGCCCCAGCATGCAGCCTGCGGCGACCAACACGCCGTTGGGGCAGCTTCGGATCGCGGCGCGCAGCTCGTCGAGGACCGAGATTCCTTGTTCCGCAGTGCAATCGGTGCACACCACCAGCGCAAAGGCACGGTCCGTCGCGGTGTTGTGGCGCTTCACGGTCACCGCTACGATCCCGGCGAGTACGGCAACAGCGCCATCTCGCGGGCGTTCTTGATCTCGGTCACGCCGAGCGTCTTGAACATGTTCTTCTTGGCCCGCTTGGCACCGGGTCGGTGCGGCGGGACCTCGACGATGGCTTCTCCTTCACCAACTCGCCCTCCGCACGCCGGGCAGATGCCCCTCGTGGGCCATCTCGCGCACCCGCACGCGGGACACCCCGAACTTGCGCAGGTGGCCTCGGGGCCGCCCGTCGACGGCGTCGCGGTTGCGCACCCGAACCGGGCTGGCGTCACGCGGTTGTCGCGCCAATTCCGCAAGGGCGGTGGTTCTTTCGTCGTCCGTGCTGGTCGGCACGCGAATGATCTCCTTGAGCTTGGCGCGCCGTTCGGCGTAGCGGGCGACGATCTCGCGACGCTTCTCGTTCTTGACGATCTTCGACTTCTTCGCCATGGTCAGCGTTCCTCGCGGAAGTCGACGTGCTTGCGGATGACGGGGTCGTAGTTGCGCAGCACCGCCGGTCCGGGTCGTTGCGCCGACTCTTGCTGGTGATGTAGGTGTAGCCGGTGTCCGCGGTGGAACGTAGTTTGACGATGGGCCGGATCTCGTTGCGCGCCATCATATTCGCTGCCCATCGCGGCGCAGGCGAGCCACGACCGCCTCGATGCCGTCGCGGTCGATGACCTTGATCCCCTTGGCGCTGACCCGCAGCTTGATGCGTCGGCCCTCGGACGGCAGGTAGTACGTCTTTTGCTGGATGTTGGGCGACCAACGCCGACGGGTGCGGCGATGCGAATGCAACACCTTGTTCCCGAAACCGACTGTACGGTCCGTGATCTGACACGTTACAGACAACCGAACCACTCCTCGTCTTATTGAAAATGATTTTCGACAAGCTCCCATCGGGACTGGACCGTAGACTGCGCAGCCTTAATGAAAATCATTACCGATAGGAGCGTTATGCGGACTCCGGTGCTACTGGTGGCGGGCCAAGGCGACACGGACACGGTGACGGGGGACACTGCTGCGCTCACGAGGTGGCCTACGTGAACGCACAGCGGCGCGCGTTCGCAAACCTCAGGTGGGACAGGCGTTTTGGCGACCGGCACAGCGCCGTGACCATTCTGGCGTGCGGGGCGGACCCCGCCGAGATTCGCGCCGCCTTGACGGGCGCGTTACTGACCGACGACGAGATGGCGGCCCCGGGCGAGTGGCACGACCACCCCGATCCGTTCGGTGACTGCCATGAGGATCCCTGCGTGGATTCGCAGGACGCCGCTGCTGCGAGTACAGACCTACGACTGCGGAAGTTGAGCCACCTGGATGAAGAACTCGTCGATCTGACGGACCGCGGTCATGAACTGATCGACGTCCACCGGCTTGGTGACGTAGGCGTTGGCGTGCAGCTTGTAGGACGTCAGGATGTCCTCCTCCGCGGAGGAGGTGGTGAGCACGACTACCGGGATGTGGCAGAGATCGGCGTCGGACTTGATCTGCTCGAGCAGCTGGCGCCCGTCGTACTTGGGCAGGTTCAGGTCGAGCAGGATCAGGTCGGGCTGGGGGGCGTCGGCATGGGCACCTCGCTTGTACAGAAAGTCCAGACCCTCCTGCCCATCGCTCACGACGTGCAGGGTCTTGGTGAACTCGTTGTGCTCGATCACTTCTCGGGTGATCAGCACATCACCTGGATCATCCTCGACGAGCAGCACGTCGATAGCCCGGCCAGCAGGTGTCATTCCAGTGATCCTTCCAGAACTGCCGCTGGTTGCTTGGCAGGCAGGGTGAAGTGAAATCGGGTCCCCGCCATGTAGGAGGTGTCGATCCAGATCGTGCCACCGTGATACTCGACGATCTTCTTGCAGAGCGCCAACCCTATACCCGTGCCGCCGTACACGTCGCGGCCGTGCAGGCGCTGAAAGATCACGAAGACCTTGTCGACGAACTCCTCGTCGATGCCGATCCCGTTGTCCGCCAGGGTGAACAGCCATTGACCGTCGTGCTCACCGGTGCCGGGTTCGCATTTCAGGACGATTCGCGGCTCGACACCGCCGCGGCGGAACTTGACCGCGTTGCCGATCAGGTTCTGCCACAGCATCGTCAGCAGCGTCGGGTCCCCGGTGACCGTGGGCAGCGGTGCCTGCCTGGTGATCTCGGCGCCGGACTCCTCGATCGCCGTGGTCAGATTGTCCAGCGCAGCATCCATCGCGACGTCGAGGTCCACGTCGACGTCCTTGGTGTTGTTGGGCCTGCCGACGCGGGAAAAGGTGAGCAGGTCGTTGATCAGCACCTGCATGCGCTTTGCACCGTCGACCGCGAAGCCGATGTACTCCACACCGCGCTCGTCGAGCTGGTCGGCGTAGCGCTTCTCCAGCAATTGGCAGAACGAGGCGACCTTCCGCAGCGGCTCCTGCAGGTCGTGCGACGCGACGTAGGCGAACTGCTCGAGCTCGGCGTTGGACCGTCGCAGTTCGACCGTCTGTTCGTCCAGCTGCTCACGAGCCGCCTGCGATGCCACGAGGTCTGCCACGATCCGCTGCCGCATGTTCTCGACGTCGAGGGCGATGCGGCGAATGTCCTT